>NZ_JBHYIQ010000010.1:83375-102254 GCF_042739895.1 Amycolatopsis sp. NPDC059021 | reverse complement strand
TCTATGGGGGTAAACCCGGGCGCCTGCGCCCCGGGGGGGGGCGCCCGGCGGTGGCCGACGCCATCCGGCGGGGACAACGGGCCGGGGCGATCCCGGCCCGCACCAACCCCGTCGATGCGGCCGAACGCCTCACCGCCCTGATCGAAGGGCTCAGCGAACGCTGGCTCAGCGGGTCGATGACCGTTGCCCGCGCACGAACATTGCTGCACGACGCGATCGCAAGGGAACTGGACGAACGATGAGCAGCGCCGTATCGCCGCCGGCTACCGCCCGGCGCCGGTCCGGTGCCGGTAGAGCAGCCACACGAAGTACGGGGCGCCGATGATCGCGGTCATCAGGCCGGCGGGGAGCTGGCCGGGGGCGATGACCGTGCGGCCGAGAGTGTCGGCCGCACACACCAGGATCGCGCCCAGCAGCGCCGCCACGGGCAGCATGCGGGCGTGCCGCCTGCCCACGATGGCGCGGGCCGCGTGCGGAGCCACCAGTCCGACGAACGTGATCACCCCGACGCCCGCGACCGCCGCGCCGGTCAGCAGCACGGCGCACGACAGCAGCAGCAACCGCGACGGGGCGACGGGCACGCCCAGCACCCGAGGGGTCTCCTCGTCCAGCGACAGCAGGTCCAGTTCGCTCCGCATGCGGACCAGCACGGGCACCACCAGCACCAGCATGAGCGCCATCGGCGCGAGGTGCTCGAAGGTCCGGCCGTAGGTCGAGCCGCCCAGCCAGGTCAGCGCCTTGGTTTCGTTCCACGGATCGGACAGGGCGATCAGCAGTGTCACCAAAGCCTGCGAAGCCGCGTGCACCCCGAAACCGATCAGCACTAGGCGTTCGCTAGCGAAACCTCCCCGCGCCGCCAGCGCGAACACGACGGCCATGGCCAGCGCGGCGCCCAGTCCCGCGAAACCGGCCTGTGTCCAGAAACCGACGCCGGACACCAGCGTGATCACCGCGACCGCGCCGAGCCCGGCCCCGCCGACGACACCGATCATTCCCGGCTCGGCCAGCGGGTTGCGGGCGACCGCCTGGGTGAGCGCGCCGCTCAGCGCCAGCGCCGCGCCCGCGAGCAACGCGGCCACCACGCGGGGGACCCGGTTCTCCAGCACCCCGGTGACGATCGGGCCCGCGTGCCCGCTCACCCAGTTGACGACGTCGCCCAGCAGCAGTTTCGTGTCACCCAGCAGCACCGATCCCACGGCGGCGCCCACGGTCGCGAGCACCAGCACGCCGAGGAGCGTCCGGTACCGGGCCGCGGTGACGCCGCCCCGCGCACCGGCGGCGGGCGCCTCGGCCGCCACGGCGGTGATCCGGACGTTGCGGGCCAGCACCATGAGGAAGATCGCGCCGAGAATCGTCGTCACGACACCCGTCGGCACGTCCAGCGCCTTCTGCGCGGTGGTGATCGCGCGGAGCAGCACGTCGGCGCCCAGCAGGAGTGCCGCGCCGACCGCGGCGGAGAACGGGATCAGCGCGGCGTGCCGGTGCAGGCCGGGGAGCACGGCGGCGAGCAGCCGCACCAGTGCCGGTGCGGCGAGGCCGACGAAGCCGATCGGGCCCGCCAGCGTCACCGCCGCCGCGGCCAGCAGCACGGCCAGCGCGATCGCGGTGAAACGGATCCGTCCCACGTGGACACCCAGCGTCCTGGCGTGGTCCTCGCCGAGGTAGATCAGATCGAGCCGCCGGGCCATGCCGAACAACACGACCACCGCGAGGCCGGCGACGGGGCCGAGTGTGCGGACGCCGCCCATCCCGTTCTGTCCCAGCGATCCCTCGCCCCAGGCGAACAGGCCGCGGGTTTCCTGGGAGAACAACAGCAACAGGGTCTGGGTCAGGGAGATCAGCGCCAGCGCGATCGCGGTGCCCGCCAGTACCAGCCGCACGATCCCGGTGCCGCCGGTACCGGACAGCGCGAGCACCAGCACGGCCGCGCCCAGCCCGCCCGCGAACGCGACACCGGCCGCACCGAGCAACGGCAGCGAGACGCCGAACGCCGCGACGGCGACGACGGCCAGATGCGCGCCCGCGTTGACGGCGAGCGTGTCCGGCGACGCCAGGACGTTGCGGGACACCGACTGCAGCACGGCACCGGCCACGCCGAGCGCGCCGCCGACGACCAGCGCCGCGCACAACCGGGGCAGCCGCGATTCGACGACCACCGCGGCCGCGTCGCCGGTGCCACCGCCGAACACCAGGCGCAGTACGTCCAGCGCGGTCAAGTTCGCGGTGCCCTGCGTGAGGTGCACGGCCGCGCCGACGGCGATCAGCGCGACGAGCCCGATCGCCGGCAACACCAGCCGCCCGCGCCGCCGGGCGGTGACCTCGGGCGGCCGGGTGCCGGTCAGGGTGTCCACTGTGGATTTACTTCCTGAGCGCGGCGACGGCCGCGTCGACGTACTGCTCCATGGACTTCGGCCCGCCGAACATCCACAGCGAGTCCGGGAAGCGGTGCACCTTGCCGCTCTTGACGAACGGGAGGTTCTGCCAGATCGCGTTGCCCGCCAGCTCGCGCTGGTAGGGATCGCCCTCGGCGTTGTTGGCCAGGTACCAGAACCGCACGTCGGGCAGTTTGGTCAGGCCCTCGACGTCGGCCTGCGCGAGGCCGTACTTCGCGTCGCCGTCCATCGTCCACGCTGTTTCCAGGCCGAGGCGGCGGAACACCTCGGACACCAGGGCGCCCTTGGTGAACGGCCGGATGCTGACCGAGCCGGACGTGACGTAGGCGTCGGAGAACGCGACCTTCTGCCCGGCGGCGCCCAGTTTCTCCACCTCGGCCTTGCCGGTGGCGAGTTTCTGCTCGAACCCGGACTTCAGCTGCGCGGCCCTGGCCTCGGTGCCGGTGGCCTTCGCGACCATGTCCAGTGCGGCGAACATCCCGCCGACCGGGTCCTTGGCGTCGCCGCCGCCGATGACGAGCACCGGCACCTTCGCCTCGATCTGCGCGAGCGCGCCCCCGGTCAGGCTGTCGGTGACGACGACGAGGTCCAGTCCCAGCGAACCGATCGTGTCGAGGCTCGGCTCACCGCGGGTGCCGAGGTCCTTCGGGGTGCCGTCGAGGGGTGCCGCGCTCACCCACTGGCCGTATCCCTTGATGTCGGACACCCCGGCCGGCATGACGCCGAGCGACACCAGGTGTTCGACGCCGTTCCACTCGGTGGCGGCGACACGCTTGGCGGGATGGGGAAGTTTCACTTCCTTGCCCCGCGAGTCGACGACCGAGACCGGGCCGCCGGCGGCGGCCGGGGAGGTACCGTTCGCAGGCTCCTCGGTGGTCCCGCAGGCAGCCACGAAGAACGTGGCGGCCGCGGACAGGCCGAGAAGCATTCTGGTGATCCGCATGTGTCTCCTGGTTGTTCGAGCGACCGGACGAGCGAGTCAGTGCCGCGCGGCGGCTTCGCGCACGTCGTTGAAGCGGCCCACCGCCCGGGTGTGGATGCGCCCGTCGGCCGGATCGACCGTGACGTCCACCCGGATGCCGTAGGCACGGCTGAGGTTCGCCGAGGTCAGCACGTCGGCGGGAGCGCCCTCCGCGGTGACGTGGCCGTCCTCCAGCAGGAGCACGCGATCGGCGACCGCGGCCGCCTGATCGAGGTCGTGCAACACCACGCCGACCCCGACGCCGTGCTCATCGGCGAGGTCGCGGATGACGTCGAGGATCTCCACCTGGTAGCGCAGATCGAGGAAGGTGGTCGGCTCGTCGAGCAGCAGCAGCGCGGTGTCCTGGGCCAGGCAACTCGCGAGCCACACCCGCTGCGCCTGGCCACCGGAAAGCGCTTGCACCGGCCGGTCGGCGATGGCGGACAGACCGGTCAGCGCCATCGCGCGCTCGACGGCCGCGGGGCCTTCGGGGTCGCGCCCGCCCCATCGGGAGCGGTGCGGATGCCTGCCGAACTCGACCAGCTCGCGGACGCACACCCCGCCCGGCGCGGTCCGCTGTTGGGACAGCAGCGTGATCCGCTTGGCAATGTCCTTTCCGGACAGTGCGCGCAGATCCGCGCCGTCGGCGAAGGTGATCGCACCGGCGTCCGGCAGGTGCAGCCGCGCCAGCGCACGCAGCAGCGTCGACTTCCCGCTGCCGTTGGGGCCGATCAGCGCGGTGACGGTCCCCGCGGCCAACGAGATCGACGCGGCGTGCACGACGACACTGCTACCGTAAGCGACGTCGATTTCGCGCGCGGAGACGCCGACATCGGCGCGGGGCGGGGCTGCGGACACGCGAGAACAGTAAAGCCAGGCTTACCTAACTACAAGTCTTGGTGGCGACCAGCACATTCCGCCGGCGGCTGGCGACCTTGGCACGGAAACCGGCTTCCGGCCCTGCGCCAGCCACTCACGCTGACTAGCGGAAACACGTTCAGCCCCGACGCGCACCGAGAACAAGCGCCGCGCGACGCAGGAGTTCTTCGGTGCGGTGCACGGCGGCGGTACGTTCCCGTCCGTTGACGGCCAGCGCGCGTACCACGGGGTCGTCGGGACCTCGGCGGGCGCGTAGTTCGGCCAGCCGGTCGGCGTAGGACACCGGTTTGCCGTCCGGGCTGGTGGTCATGTCGCAGAACCACAACGCGTCACGCACCGCGCCGCCTTCGTCCGGGAACAGTGCGAGTTCGTCGGAGAGCCCGAGCACATCCGCGACGGCGGCGGCGCCGGTGTGCTGCGCGACCAGGGCACAGATGCGGTCCGGCACACCGCTGACGACGAGGAATCGTGCTCCGTCCAACGGGTGGAACCCGGTGCGGGCAAGGGCGGGTGCGTAGCCGATGTCGTGCAGCCACGCCGCGGCCACCAGCACCTCACGCTCCCCCACCGGGAAAAGGGCGCCGACTTCGCGTGCCCGCCGGGCGACGCCCTGGGTATGGGCCCATCGACGCGGCAGGGCGTCGGACAGCAGGCGGTACGCCGTCAACCGGGCCCATTCCGGCAGCGAGCCGGCCGCGTTCCCGGTGGCAGGCGGCAACGACCGCCCGGCCAGGTCCAGTTGTGCGCGCACTCTCCGCTCGACGAGGACCGGAACGAACCTCAGAATCCGGGCGTGCGCGAACCGGGATCGGGCGTACTCGACCACCCGGTGTATCAGCCCTGGCGGTATCCGGTCGTGCTCGCGCGCCAGGCGCCCCTCCAACTGCTCTATCTGCTCGTCGATCTGAGCGTTCGTCAGCACGATCGATCACTCACCCAAGCCTGGTCCTTTCCGGCTACCCATCCAGTGTCGATACAGTCATGCACACCGCACAGAGGCGGAAGACCCCACCTCGAACCGGATGCTGCATATTTCTTGCCACGTAAGAAAGCGCGTGCGCACGAGGTCCGGGGCACCGGCACCCGGTGATCATTTCAACGGATGCTCCACCAGCCCCGTGCCGGTGCCCGGCTCAGGGATACCCGAGAAGCACCGGGAACAGAACCTTCTCCCCGCATGCGGGGGGAGGTTCGGCGCAGCGTGGAGCCGAGTCGCTCACCGCGTCCTGCCGGTTCGAGCCCGGACTGGCCGGGATGAAGGTAGCCGGTGACGCGGGCGCGGAGACCCTTCACGTGCGAAAGCGCGATCGTGAAACCGCGGACCGGCCGATAGCCCGCGGTGCCGTCCTTGTTCTCGCACGGGCCGGCGAGGTAGACGAACTCCTCGTCCGGGTCGAACCACAGTGCCGACCACGGTTCCGTACTGTCGGCGGCCGGCGGGCAAGCGTTCCGGTACGCCGGTTTCCGCATCACCTCGGCCAGCAGCGCGTGGAACGCCTCCAGTTCGGCGGCAGGGATCGCCAGGCTCCGGCCCGGCCACACCCGCGGCAGGCGGAACTCGGCATTCGGGCCGGCATCGCCGGATTCGTAGAGGAAAGTGACGACCCCGCCCGATATCGCGGCCGTCCAGTGCCCCATCTCCACCGTGGTGATCGTGAACATGACAAGCAGCCACCCCGATCCACGTCAGCTGATCCGCGGCACGCCGGCGCGTCCGCGGAGAATGTGTGCACGTCATGCGGCGAGACCGCCGCTGCAAGAGCGCAGAACATCGTCTGCAGCCCTCCAGTGTCCCGGAGAAGAGGCCCAGGCACCAAGTACTCGCGGTACCCGGATTGCCGATCCGGATCCGTTCGTTCGTGCCAAAACAACCAGGGATGCGGGCATCGCCGAAATCACTATAATCCAGTGGTCTAGTCCAGCCTGCCGCTGTCGCGAGGGCCGTTCCGCCGAGGAGGAATGTGCCGCCCGCGATCAGCGCGACGAGCCTTCGTCGTCACTCTCCCGTGACGGCTCGCAGGAGGAACGCGCCTGCGTTCCGCAGTCACCGAGGCACACCTCTTGGAGCTTCGCGACCTTGCCCAGCGCCTCGGCGAGGATCCGCGCCTCCTCGTCGCCGAGATACGACGAGAAGTGCTTGCGGATGCTGCTGAGGTAGACCGGCGCGGTCTCCCGCAATGCCTGCCTACCCTCCTCGGTGATGACCGCCCACGACACACGCTTGTCGTCCGGGTCGAGCCGTTTGCCCACCAGCCCGGCGCGAACCATCTCGTCGACCAGCCTGCTGACCCGGGTCCTGCTCAGGACGACCCGGTTCGCCACCTCCTGCATCCGCAGGCCGTCCTCCCCTGCCGCGTTGAGTTCGAGCAGTACGTCGTACCACGTCAGCGGGACGCGCCCAGCCCGCTGCACGTCCTGCTCGATGGCACGGACTGCGGTGTTGTGCGCGAGCAGCAACGCTCGCCACGCGTCGAGGTGATGGTCGCGGCCGGTCATCCGACCACCTTATCGGCATTGCATGCGTGCGCACACACTTGTAGGGTAGATATGTGCGTACGCACGCACTTAATTTCCCCCAGGGAGGAACACACACGATGGCCCAGGTGATCGAGCGGGACGACGTCCAGCACAAGATCGGCACGGGAGCGACCGTGGTCGAGGCGCTACCGAAGCAGTACTGGAAGGACAGCAGGCTGCCCGGCGCGCTGAACCTCCCCCACGACCAGGTGGACGCCCTCGCCCCGCGCCTGCTTCCCGACAAGGAAGCCGAAATCATCGTCTACTGCACCGGCGCGAGCTGCCCGAACTCCGGCATCGCCGCGGACCGCCTCGTGGCGCTCGGCTACTCCCGCGTCTACGCCTACAAGGCGGGCAAGGAGGACTGGGTGGGCGCCGGACTGCCGACCGAGTCCGGCGAATGACCGGCACGACGGAACAAAGAAGGAAATCAGAGATGAGTAGCGACACCGCCGCGGCGACGCGGCTCCTGGACGGCGTCGAACTGCCGGCCGCGGGCACCTGGAAGGTCGACCCCGGACACGCCGAAGTCGGCTTCGTGGGCAGGCACTTCATGCTGACGAAGGTGCGCGGCCGATTCACCGGCGTCGAATCCGTCGTGCAGATCGGCGAGCGGCCCGGCGACAGCAAAGTGACGGCCGTGATCGACATGGCCAGCGTGGACAGTGGCGACAAGGCACGCGACGACCACCTCCGCTCGGGCGACTTCTTCGACGCGTCCAACCACCCGACAGCGACGTTCGAATCGACTTCGGTGAACTGGGACGGAACGGCAGGCACAGTGATCGGCGACCTCACCATCAAAGGTGTGAGCCGTCCGGTCACGCTGGACGTGGACTATCTCGGCTACGCACGGGATCCCTGGGACAACGACCGGATTGTGTTCTCCGCCAAGGGAAAGATCAACCGGGAGAACTGGGGGCTCGGCTGGAACATGGTCCTGGACTCCGGCGGCCTGCTCGTCTCCAAGGAGATCGAACTCGTACTGGAGATCGAAGCGATCCGGGAAATCTGAGCCGTATTCGGATAACGAAACGAGCCGGCGAGCGACGGCACACTGTCCCGGTAGGACGAATACCCGGACTCCGCCGCCCGCCGGCTCCGGCGCGTCCGGAATTCTCCTCGTTTTTCGGTGCGATGCCTCGATTGCGATATCCATCCGACGAATCCGGAATCCGCCGGACAGCGGGCCGGGTGAAGCCGCCGGACACCGCCACCGAATTTGTCTGATTGCGTCAGGACCATCAATGATCACTCAATGATCGCGACGGTAATGCGACGAGGACGACCCAGCGGTGTACGAGCGGCTTCTCGGCCACGCGGCGCGGCTGACGGCCGAGCGGCAATCACCGCGGAACCCCGCTCAGCGCGAGTCACTCCGCTGTCGTGGGGTTTTTGCGTTTATTGGCATTGAAACGCGCCTTCTTCTGACGATTCCCGCACGTGTTCATGTCACACCATTTGCGGGTGCGGCTTTGGCTGGTGTCGAAGAAGGCGGCCCGGCAGGTCGGTGACGCGCACAAGGCCAGTTTTCCGTCTCGTTCGCCCGCGATGATGCTGATCGCGTCGGCGGCGATCACACCGAGGGCGTCTTCCACGCGGGAAGCCGAACTGAGCTGCCATCGCCGCTCACCGCCGGGCGTCAGGATCGCCGCGGCCCGGCCCTGAGCGCTGCGGTCGTTGATGACCCGGACAGCAGCCGCGGGGAGCGCGTCCTGGACCGCGGCCGCTGTCGCGGCGGCGTGAATCGACTCCCTCAGTTCCCGCGCGAGGTCGAGCTGGGCAGGGGTGCAGGAGTCCACGGCGAGGCCGTTCACCGCCAGCCAGTCGGCGAGCCGGTGCGGCGTGGGAATGCGCTCCACAGCGTTGCCATGACGCTCCGACAACGTCCCCGTGAAGCTGGTCGCCAGCACGGTACCGAGGCGGAAGTCGGGGAACTCGGCACGCATGGAACCACCTTAGCAGGTTGCTCGCGGGCCGGCAGAGATGTTAGAACCGTCTAAGCCGGTTCACCGATAGCAGGAGGTCTCATGTCCCGTCCGACCAGCGATGTGCAAGCGTTCGAAGCCCACGCGTCCGACGCTGACCTCGACGAGCTGCGCGCGCGATTAGCCGCGGCGCGGCTGCCGGAGGCCGAGACGGTCCCTCGCGCGGGCCCTCGCCGATGGGACCAGGGCGCTCCGCTCGCCGACCTCGTCGATGTCGTGAACTACTGGCGCACTGGGTACGACTGGCGGTCGTTCGAAGCGCGGCTCGACGGGATCGGCCAGTTCCGCACGACCATCGACGATCTGGGAATCCACTTCCTGCACCGCCGATCCCCGCGCGCGGACGCCACTCCGCTGATCCTGACGCACGGCTGGCCGGACAGCATTGTCCGGTTCGTCGACGTAATAGACGAACTGGCGGATCCGGAAGACGCAGGCACGCCGGCGTTCCACGTCGTGGTCCCGTCATTGCCGGGCTTCGGTTACAGCGACAAGCCGGCCACCACCGGGTGGGGAACCGAAAAGATCGCGGCCGCCTGGGTGGAACTGATGGAACGGCTCGGCTACAGCAGGTTCGCGGCCCACGGCGGTGACTGGGGAGGCAATATCACCACGGTGCTCGGCGGCAGGTTCCCGACGCACGTGCTCGGCATCCACAGCACGTTCGCGGAGGCGCCGCCCGGGTTGACAACCGACGGGCTGACGGCAGTCGAGCGCGAGTGGACCGAGGAAACCCGCGATTTCTGGCGTCACCGCGCGGCGTACGCGAAACAGCAGGCGACCCGGCCGCAGACCATCGGCTACTCGCTCGTCGACTCACCGGTCGGGCTTCTCGCCTGGATCCTGGACAAGTTCGCCGAGTGGTCGGACACCGAAGACAGCCCGTTCGAGACGATTTCCCTCGACCGGGTTCTCGACGACGTCACCCTGTATTGGCTGACGAGCACCGGCGCGTCGGCGGCTCGCATCTACTACGAAAGCCACAACTCGCTCGATCCCGGACTTCGGGTCGACGTCCCGTCGGCACTCACCATGTATCCCCGCGACACCGAGAAGTGCCCACGTCCCTGGGCACAGGAGCGGTACCGGCGGATCGTCCGCTGGCGGACGCCTGAAACCGGGGGACATTTCCCGTCGCTGGAGACTCCCGGGTATTTCGTCAAGGACCTGCAGGAGGGCCTCGCGGCGGTGCTGGCCGCTCATCGGTGAACGCGGTTCCGGCGCCTCGATCGGTACCATTCGCTCGGCAAGGAGGTGTGCAGTGTTGTCGAGGTTGTCGAGTCCCCTCCGCGATTTCGTCCTCACGAAGTCCGGCAATCCGGTGAACCTGCTCCACTCGGCGTCCCGGCTCTTCGGCGGGGCCGTCACCACCAGCCCCCTCGGCCCTCTCGCCGACGGTGAGCACGAGGTACGTGGTTTCGCCACCGCAGAGTTCGCCGTCGGCTACTTCGCCTCTTCGCTGGCGGTGCGGGTCGGCACGGCGCCCGGCCGGGACTCGTACTTCGTCAACCTGGGCCTGGCCGGTGAGATCTCCGCGAGCAGCGGCGGCAGGCAAGCCGTCCTCGGCCGGACGCGGGCCGGGGTGGTCAATCCGGGCGACGCCCAGGAACTGCGCCCGAACCGGCCGGGGACGAGATTCCTGGGCCTGCGGATCGACGCCGGAGTCGTCCGGCGGGAACTCGCGGCGCTCACCGGGCGCCCGGCCGGCCCCGCCGTGCGTTTCGACCTTCCGCTCGACCTGTCCGCGCCGCGGGGCAGGGCGGTGAAACTGCTGATCGGGTCGTTGATCGAGCAACTCGACTCCGGCGATCCGCTCTTCCAGCGGGAGGAACTGCAACGGAGCCAGGTGCGCTGCATCGTGACCGCGCTGCTGCTGGCCCAGTCCCACACCCATACCGCCACACTGCGCGACGTCCCCGGAACACCGCATCCCCGGGCGTTGCGCGCGGCCGTCGCCTTCGTCGAAGCCCACCTGCCGGAACCGATCTCCCTCGGCCGGATCGCGGAGGCGGCCGGGTGCAGCGCGCGGACGATCAGCAGCGCCTTCCGGGAGAAACTCGGGACCTCGCCGATGGCTTACGTCCGCGACCTCCGGCTGGACCGGATACGCCACGACATCCTGTCGACCGACGACCGGATCGGAGACATAGCGTATCGCTGGGGTGTAACCCATCTCGGCCGATTCGCGGGCGAGTACCGTTCGCGGTTCGGCGAGCTTCCGTCGGCCACCACCCGAAGGTGACCGCCCCATCCTGGTCACGCATTGGATCCGAATCACTTTCCGCGACTGGAAGTGATTCGGACGAAATGGATTGAGACGCGCGAAAGAACGGCCACAGCCAGGAATCATTCCGGCTGCGGCCGCAGGACGGGACGCCCTTAGTTGTAGCCCATTTCGCCGGGCGACACGCTGTTGTAGCCCATTTCGTCACCGTGTGCCGTGGCGGCAGTCACCGTCGTCGTGCTCTCACCGCCGACGGCGGAAACCGCCGCGGAAGTACCGAGGACACCTACTGCGAAAACGTTCAACGCGACCGCGGCGCCGACGGCGACCGCTCGATGAACCCGCATTATTCCTCCGTTGGTCAACCGTGCGACTGACTTCTTCGGGGCACGCGGATGATCGCAGGAGCACCGTAACCGGCGACCAATGGCCGATTAAGGAAAAGCCAACACCGAGCGGCGACCCGGCCTTCGCACCGAATAGGCGAACGGCTGCCGAAATGGATGTTTCCCGAACGAAAATCCCCGGTGGCCGGACAGCGGCTCGTTTGCCATGAGTACATCTCTTGTTCAGCAACTGTTTTCCTTCTATTATCGGACGTATGCGGTCGCTCACCGACGGTGCCGGGCTCCTGATCGGCCGGGACGGCGAGCTGTCCCGGCTGACCGGCTGGGTGCGCGACGTGGCCACCGGCCGGGGACGCGCCGTGCTGCTGGACGGCGAGCCGGGAATCGGCAAGTCCGCACTGGTCGGGGCCTGCTGCGCGGTCGCCAGCGCCGCGGGTTGCCAGGTGTACTGGGGCGCCTGCGACGAACTCGGCCAGGAGCTGCCCCTGCTCCCCTTGCTGGACGCCTTGCGGATCAGCACCTCCGCGCCGGATCCGCGGCGCGGCGCCATCGCCGGGCTGCTGCGCGGCGAGCGTGCCGCCGAGGTGGGCGCCGACCTGGCCGCCGCGGCCGCCGAGCAGCTGTGCGATCTCGTGGAGCAGCTGTGCCAGTCGGCGCCGGCCGTGCTCGTCGTCGACGAACTGCAATGGGCCGACCGGACGACGGTCGCGGTGTGGAGCCGGCTGGCCCGGTCGACCCGGCAGCTGCCCCTGCTGCTGATCGGCGTGCTGCGGCCGGTGCCGCGGCGCGACGATCTGTGGGCACTGCGCCGGTTCGTCGAGCCCGCCGGGCGGATGCGGCTCGGCAGGCTCGCCGACCCGGCGGTGCTCGACCTCGTGGCGGCGCTGACCGGCGGCAAGCCGGGTGACAAGCTCCAGCGGCTGGCCGACGGGGCGGCCGGGAACCCGTTGTACCTCACCGAGTTGCTCGAGGCGCTGAACAGGAGTTCATGCCTGGTCGTCGACGACGCGGGCATCGTGGAGCTGACCGGCGGACAGGCACCGGACTCGCTGCTGGCGGCGATCGCGGACCGGCTGGACTTCCTGTCCCAGGCCACGCGGACCATGCTGCGGGCGGCGGCGCTGCTCGGGGTCGGCTTCTCGGTCGCGGACCTGATGACCGTGGCGGGTTCCCCGCTGCCCGGCCTGCTGCCCTGCCTCGACGAAGCCAGGGCGGCCGGCGTGCTGGTCGAGGCGGGCGAGGACCTGGCGTTCCGGCATCCGTTGCTCCGCAAGGCCTTGTACGACGAGATGCCGGCGGCGGTGCGGGTCGCCTGGCACCGGGCCGCGGCGCGGGCGCTGGCCGAGGCCGGTGCGCCGGTCGAGCGCGTGGCCCGGCAGCTGCTGCCCGTGGTGTCCACAAAGGACAGCGCGGACCCGTTGCCGGACTGGGCGGTGCGCTGGCTGCTCGAGGTGGCCGCGCCGTTGATCGGCCAGGCGCCCGCGGTCGCGGTCGCGATCCTGCGCCGCGCGCTGCGTGACGCGCGGGCCGAGGACGCCACGACCGGTGTGTTGTCCTGCCGGCTCGCCGACGCGCTCTACCGGGTGGGCGACTTCGCCGAAGCCGAGCGGGCGGCTTGCCGCGCGATGCAGCGGGCCGCCGATCCCGATCTGTTCGTCGATCTGCACACCACGGTGACCCAGTGTCGCGCGATGACCGGCCGCTCGGCGGAATCCCTCGCCGCGCTCGCCGAAGCCGTGACCCGGCCGGGCCTGCGTGCCCGGCACCGTGCCAGGCTGCTGGTCCTCACCGCGCGCACGCACCGGGACCTCGGCGAGGTCGACACCGCCGCCCGGGTCGCCACCGCGGCGCTGGCCGAAGCGGGCGAAGATCGCTGGGCGACCGGGTGGGCACTGCACGTCCTGAGCCTGGTCGCGATGATGCGAGGCGAATGGATCGAGGCACTGCCGCTGTTCGAACGCGCGATGGCCGTGGCGCACGGCGAGCCGGCGCTGACCGAACTCCGCCTGCTGCTGCGCATCAACCAGGCGGTCACCCTCGGCGCGCTCGACCGCTACCCGGAGGCGCTCGCCGCCGCCGGGCGGGCCCGCGAACTGGCCGATCGCACCGGCAGCGTCGTGCGGCTGACGCAGGCCCAGAGCGCACTCGGGCAACTGCTGCTGGGCAGTGGCCGGTGGGACGACGCGCTGGCCGAGGTGGACGTCGTCCCGGACGACCTCAAGGATCCGAGCGTGGCCTGCTGCGACCACGGGGTCGCCGCGATCATCCACTTCCACCGCGGCGAGGCCGCCGCGGCGCGCGGGCACCTGGACAGCGCGGCCCCCTTCGCGGAACACATCGGTGACCGGGTCGTGGAATCACTGGCACAGGCCCGCAGCCTCGCCTTCGAGCAGGACGGCGCACCGGATCGGGCGCTCGCCACCCTGACCGCCGGGCTGACCGGCGAAGACGAGGGCGAGGACCTGCTCGGCGACGCCGCCCGGCTGGCCGCCGAGATCGGCGACACGGGAACCGCGACCGCGATCGAGTCACGGGTTCGCGCGATGGCCGCCGATTCCGCCGTTCCGCACCGTGGCGCCTTGGCGCTGTACTGCCGCGGCCTGGTCGAGGAGGACGCCGCGACGCTGGTACGCGCCGCCGACGGCTACCGCGACGCGGGCCGCCCGCTCCCGGCGGCCAAGGCCCTCGAAGCCGCCGCCATCGCGTTCGCCGAAACCGGAGACCGCGGCGCGGCACGGGCCGCCTTCACCCGAGCCCTCGACCTCTACACCTCGTTGGGGGCGCGATGGGACGTGGCGAGGCTGCGCGCCCGCTTCCGCGCGTTCGGCATCCGGCGCGGCCCGACGGTGAAACACCGCCACGCCACGCACGGCTGGGACAGCCTCACCCCGACCGAGGGAACCATCGCCGGGCTCGTGGTCGAAGGCCTGTCGAACCCCCAGATCGCGGCCCGGCTGTTCCTGTCCCCGCGCACCGTCGCCACGCACGTTTCGCACATCCTGACCAAGCTCGGCGCGCACTCGCGCATCGACATCGCCCGGGAAGCCGCCCACCACCAGCCGGCGTCCGGCTGAGTGCTACAGCCGGTGGCTCCCGGAGTGCCTGCCCCGGCTCCACAGCGGCACCACGTACCACCACAGCGCGAACCAGCCCAGTGCCCCGGCGGTGAACCAGACGGCGGACGCGGAGCCGACGGTGACGCTCAGGATCAGCAGCAAGGCGGAACTGATCGAGAGCATCAACAGCGTCAGCCCGAACAACGCGAACCGGCTGGACGCCAGTACCAGCTGACGCTTGAGCCGCCGCCGGAACACCAGGCGATGGAAGGCGGCAGGCGCGATCAGCAGCGCGTTGGCGGCAGCGCCGAGGACCAGCGCGCCGACGTACACGCGCCGTTCGAACTGGCTCAGCGTCGCGAACCGCGGGGTGAAGGCGACGGTCAGCAGGAACGCGAGCAACAACTGCACGCCGGTCTGCGCCACCCGCACCTCCTGCAGTATTTCCGCGTAGTTGCGGTCCAGCCGCTGGGCAGGTGTCTCCCGGCGGGCCACGGAGTTCCATTGGTCATGCGCGTCCGGTTCCTCGGCCCGCTGTGCTCGGTCGAGGTACGTGCGCTCGGTCGCCTTCGCTTTCATCCCCCGACGATGCCGGGCGCGACGAGCCGAGACATCGGTAAGCCGGCGGATGTCGGAAGGCGGGTACCTAGACCTTCAGCCAGGTGGGGCGCTTGCGCTTGGTCAGCGTGCGCCATTCGGCGGCGAACCGGTTCCGCAGCGCGGCGGCCTCGGCCTCGTCACGACCATGGATCAGGCCGAAGGTGAACGTGTTCTGGTTTTCGCCGAAACCCGCGATCGCCAGCTGCCGCAGAGCCGCCCGCTCGACCACGGTGTCCTGGTGTTCACCGAGCGTGCTCTGCGCGGCCTTGAGGTGCTTGCGCCAGACGCGCAGCTTCTTGCCGAAGACCGGCCGGACGGCGTCGGCGGCGTAACGCGCTCGCTTGGCCTTCTTGCGGACCTCGTGCAGAGCCTTTTCGAGCTCGTCACCCGTGAGTCCCCGGGTCGCGGCCTCGGCGCGACGCAGCTTGCGCGCGGCCTTGCGTACGGGTTTCCGCAACGCCTTGCGACCGGCCTTGCCCGCCGGCGGTGCCGTCTCGAGCAACTCCGCCATCGACTGCAAGAGGGCGATGTATCGCTTTCCCGCCAAGGCTTCCGTCACCCGCGCGAGACCCGATTCGGACTCACGGGCGAAGCGGCGGGTCACGTACTGGCGTAGCGGGCCGGACAGCAACCCCGGCGGAACCTCGTCCAGCCTGTCCCCGAGACGAGCCCCCGTGACTTCGGCGTCGCGTGCGGGCGCGAGTTCGGCGCCCAGCCACTTCAGCTCGGCCGTGAGGCCGGCAGCGGCCTTCGTGTCCACAAAGGACTTGAAGGTCTTGAGCGTGCTCCGCAGCTTCCGCGCCGCCACCCGCATCTGGTGCACGGAGTCCTCGGTCCCGGTCCGGACGCCGAGGTCGGCGCGGCGCAGTCGCTCGAATTGCTCACCGAGATACGCGTACACCACCCCGTGCGCGCTACGGGATCCCGCACGCCGCCGCTCCGGCACTTCGTCCCCGATCAGCCGCCGGAGTTTCGAGGGCCACCAAGCATCTTCGGCCCCGGACTTCCGCACCGCCCTGTCCAGTTCGCCGAGTAACCCGGGAGCCGCCTCCGGATCGAGTTCGACTTCCAGCTCGCGCCAGCGATCGAGCCGGAGTGTCTGCCCGCCCCCGACTTCGCCGGTGACATGATCATCCGCCAGTACCGCCAGCGTCCGGCCCTCCGCGTCGGCCAGGCGGTGGGCGAACCGGTCGGTCCGCAGCCGCGCGACCGGGCGCAGCTTCGCGTCGAGAGTGAACGCGCGCACCAGCTTCGCCATCCGGCCGGGGACCTTGGTCTTCTCGCCGAGCGGCAGGCGCAGCTCCCGGCGCGTGTCCGCGGCGAGCGGAATCTTCACGTGCCATCCGGCATCGGTCCCGCCGGTACGCCGCCGCAAGGTGATCCCGGCCCGCGCCAGCCGGAAATCGGCGGTGTCGTAGTAGACGGCGTCCAGCGTCCGCTCGACCGGCGCTTCCTGCGTACGCACCTCGCCGACGCCCGCCAGCCGCGGTATCCCGGCCTTCGCGTTCAGCTCGTACTTACGCTCACGCTCGATCTCCGACGTGCCCCTTCGCATCCCTTCCTCCCATCACTCCACGGGCTTTCCCCACGGCTACCCGGTAACCGGCGTCCGCAACCTGCTCCATCGGGGTATCAGCGCGGTTCGCCGAACCAGCGGCCGAGCGCGGCTTCCAGATCGGCCGTATCGTCGTCCGGGCCCGCGGCCCAGCAGACGTAACCGTCCGGCCGGACGAGCATCGGCTCGGCGCCGGTGCCCTGCCCCGCGCGATCCACCCGGTCCGCCCAGAGGCCGGCGATCTTGGCGAAGCTGCCGGCCGGATCGATCAGGACACCGCGCCCGGACCGCAGCAGTTCGTGCGACCGGACCCCGCCGAGGTCCAGATCGGGTGCGGGAAGGCCGACGAGCGGCCGGTCTCCGGCGCCCGGCATCGCGTAGCGGACGCCCATCCCGGACAGCATGTCGTCCAGGTGGTATTGGACGTCGCGGAGTCGCGCCATGGCCGTGAAGATCTCCCTGACGGCCGCCACGTCCGGGTCGCGGGTGCCCTCCCAGTCCATCAGCAGGCTCTGCGCCTGGACGTTGCGCAGCACGGCGGCGCCCACCGGATGGCGTTCGGCGTGGTAGGTGTCGAGCAGGTTTTCCGGTGCCCAGCCGTGCACGGCGGCACCGAGTTTCCACCCGAGGTTGAGCGCGTCCTGGATCCCGGTGTTCATGCCCTGCGCGCCGAGCGGAAGGTGGATGTGGGCGGCGTCGCCCGCCAGGAACACCCGTCCGTGCCGGTACTGCGCGACCTGCCGGGCGGCGTTGGTGATGCGGCGGGCGTAGCACAGTTCGAGCAGTTCCACCCGCGATCCGAAGACGACGCGCAGGCCGTCGCGGATCTCGTCCTCGGTGATCGGCACCTCCCTGGGCAGCGACCGGCCCGGCCCGCCGAGGACGAGCCTTCGCAGCGGCCTGCCCTGTGCGTCGGTGCCGAGCGGGAACATCGCCGCCCAGTGCCCGTCCTCGCCCCAGGTGTGCATCGGCACCTGGTCGCCGACGCTCAGCCGGACGTCCGCGGCGACCACGGTCGCCGTGCCAGGACGGCCGGGGAACTCGGCCCCCAGCAACGACCGCACCGTGCTGTGGGCACCGTCGGCGGCCACCAGATAGCGCGAGCGGACGACGCCGCCGTCCGCGAAGGTCGCGGTGACCCCGTCCTCGTCCTGGGCGATACCGGTCAGTTCGTGGTCGCGCCGGACGTGGATGCCTTGCGCGGCAAGGTGTTGTTCGAAGAACCCTTCGATCACCACCTGCGGGATCGACCGCCACGGCCGGCGATGCCTGCCCCGCGTGAGCGGGAGCTCGATCCCGGCGAAATGGGCGGTGCCCGGCGGGTGCTCTCCGGTGGCCAGCAACGGTTCCAGCAGGCCGCGCTGGTCGAACGCCTCCTGCGTGCGGGACTGCACGCCGCCTGCCCTGGACAACTCGCTGCGCCGCGGCAGCTTGTCGACCAGTACCGCCGGCACCCCCGCCACCCGCAGTTCGTTGGCCAGCGTCAGGCCGGTCGGCCCCGCGCCGGCGACGAGCACATCGGTGTCCATGGATTCTCCCCGTGGTTCGTGTCGATGAGGACAGGAGCCACGCTCGGCCCGCCGGGGCACCCCGGCCAGCAAGCGGCTTGATTGTGCCGGTATCCGACGCAGATTACGCTCGGACCGGTGGATTCCGACTACGATGAGCTGGATCGCCGGCTCGTGCACGCTCTGCAGATCGACGGACGGGCCCCGTTCAGCACTATCGCCGAGGTTCTCGGCGTGTCGGATCGCACCATCGCCCGCCGGTACACCCGGTTGCGGTCGGCCGGGGCGGTGCGGGTGCTCGGCGGCGTCGACCCGGCCGCGCTGGGCGCGGTGCTGTGGTTCCTGCGGGTGCGCTGCGCGCCCGCCGCGTCGGTCCCGGTGGCCGAGGCGCTGGCCCGGCGCCCCGACACGTCCTGGGTGAACATCACCTCCGGCGGTACCGAGATCACCTGCACGGTCCGCACCGAAAGCGCGGCCGACAGCGAGGCACTGCTGCTGGCCAAGCTCCCCCGCACCCCACGTGTGGAGGGCGTGACCGCGCACTCCGTGCTGCACGTCTTCTACGGCGGTCCCGACAGCCTGATCGCCAAGCTCGGCGCGCTGGACGAGGACGCCGTCGAGCGGCTACGCCCGCCGCCGGTGCCGGACCGGCCGGGGCCCGTTCGGCTCGACGACGGCGACCGGAAACTGCTCGCCGCCCTCGCCGCCGACGGCCGGGCCGGGTTCGAGTACCTGGCCACGGTGACCGGCGGGTCACCGACGACGGTGCGGCGCCGGGTGGGCGAGCTGGTGTGTCTTATAAACAACTGAAGCAGCCCACGACAAAGCAAGTGTTTATATAGGTGGTGGGC
>NZ_JBHYIQ010000010.1:44174-83365 GCF_042739895.1 Amycolatopsis sp. NPDC059021 | reverse complement strand
GCGGGGGCGCGTCGCGCTCCGCGCCCCCCGGCCCCCCCCCCGGCCCGGCCGCGGGGGGGGGGGGCGGGCCGCCCCGGCCCGGGGGGCGGCGGCCCCCCCCCCACGACGGTCCGGCGCCGGATGGCCGAGCTGCGCGAACGCGGGGTGCTGTATCTGGACATCGACGTCGACGGGCGGTTGTTCGGCCTCGGCCCCCGGACCCAGCTCTGGCTCTCGATCGCCCCCGCGCAGCTGGAAGCGGCCGGTGCCGCGCTGGCCGGGCATCCCGAGATCGCGTTCGCCGCCGCCACGACCGGGCCGACGAACCTGTACGCGAGCGTGGTGTGCGCGAACCAGCGAGAGCTGTACCGGTACCTGACCACCCGGGTGTCCGCGCTGCCCGCCATCACCCACATCGAGACGGCACCCGTGATCAAGACCGTCAAGCAGGCCGCCGCGCAGATGTGAATCTCCCCAGCACGCCGAACGCCCTGAAGGGGTCCTTCACAGCACTCAGCGCCCTCAAGGCCCCCTTCACGGCACCACAATCCACAAAGGACATATTCGAAGGGCGCCGAACTGACCGCCGCCGGATTCACCGTCGAAGGCGAACGTGCGCTCATCGTCCACATCGGACACTCCTGCGCCGCGGCGACCTCGCGGTGCGCACCGAACGCACCGTATGGGCTACCCGCCGCGCACTGTCGGACCCAAAACATGAATTCCTCTAAGTTTGCAGTCATTCATTTTTCCGGCTACGCTACTCACGTGACCGGACGACGCGAGCGGAAGAAGCAGCAGACGCGGCAGGCTCTCAGCGCCGCGGCTACCGCCCTGTTCGCCGAACGCGGGTTCGAGTCGGTGACGGTCGCCGAGATCGCCGCGGCGGCGGACGTGGCGGTCGGGACGGTGTTCAACTATTTCGACTCCAAGGAGGAACTGTTCTTCGACCGGGCCGATGACCTGGTGGCCGGGCTGATCAGCACGGTGGGAGGACGCGGCGCCGGGGTGAGTGCCGCCGCGTCGTTCCGGCACTGGCACGAGGAGGTGCTGGCTTTCCTGCGGCACCCCGAAGCCGGTGACTGGCCGGTGCGGTTCTTCCGCGCCATCGCGGCCAGCAAGTCGTTGCAAACCGCCGAATATGCCTTGTACCAACGTCTGGAGGACACCTTGGCCGAGGTGCTGAGCGGCGAAGGGGACGACGTGGCCGATCCGGCGGGCCCGCTATTGGCCGCGCAGCTCATGGCCGTTCACCGGTCCGTCGTGGCGGTGTATCGCCGTGCGCTGTTGGACGGCGTACGCCGGGCCAGGCTCGCCGGGCAGGTCGAACGCGCCACCGACCGCGCGTTCGCTCTGCTGTCCCCGGACGCACTGGCGTGGGGCACGGCATAGCGAGCGCCCGCAGCAGGCTTCATTGAATCTGGGGGTGGGGTTCTTGGCCTGGATGTCCGGGGGAGGTAAGGACATCCAGGCCGAGAACCCCGAAAGCCGCGGGGTCAGGCGGCGTCCTCACCGGACGTGCCGTGGCCGAGGACATCGGCGACGAAGTCCGCGATCTCGTCGAGGGCGGCGCGGCTTTCCGGCAGGGCGTCGCCGAGGACCGGGAACGCGTGGACCTGCCCTTGCCACACCTGGAGCTTGTGCCGGACGCCGGCCTCGGCGAGCCGCCGGGCCATCAGTTCCGCGTCACAGCGCAGGACCTCGTCCTCCGCGCACTGGATCAGCACCGGGGGAAG
Source organism: Amycolatopsis sp. NPDC059021 (assembly GCF_042739895.1). NCBI lineage: Bacteria > Bacillati > Actinomycetota > Actinomycetes > Pseudonocardiales > Pseudonocardiaceae > Amycolatopsis > Amycolatopsis sp. NPDC059021. The sequence continues at coordinate 81,650 of NZ_JBHYIQ010000010.1, read as the reverse complement.
TGCCGCGATGTCGCCGTTCACCGGTGACCGGAGCGGATCCACGACGCCGTCGGTGCCCGCACACAGCAGCGCCACCCTGGCGAGCCGTTTCGCCGGGATGAACACGTCCTTGCGCGCGTTGCCGTGCGTTCGTTTGGCCTCGCTGTCGAAGTCGAGCCATGGCGAGAGCCCGACGACGGCTGCGGGCTTCGCGAGGCCGGTGCCGATGGTGTGCAGTGCCACGGCGAACGCGAGGTGCCCGCCGGCGGAGTCACCGGCGCACACGATGGACTCCCCCGCGAAGCCCCGGCGCACGAGCCAGCCGAACGCGTCGACGGCGTCGGCGATCGAGGCGTCGAGGCGGCCGTGCGGGAGTTGCCGGTACCGCACCGAAAGCACGGGCAGCCCGGTACGCAGCGCCAGCCGCTCGACGATGCGCCGGTGAGTGGCCAGGCCGCAGAAGACGAACGCACCGCCGTGCAGATAGAGCAGCGCGCCGCCGGTTTCCGCGCTGCCACGGGGTTTGACGAACTCGCCGCGCCAGGTTCCGCCGTCCACCCGTTCGCATTCGGTCGCGCGGAGCCGGGGCACCGGGCCGAGCGCGAGATCCACCAGCGGCATCAGCCGGGCCAGCGGGCCACGCAGCGGCCACCACGCCAAGGTGGTCCGCACGAAGACACGGCAGAGGAAGCGGATGACCGCGGCGCGGAAACCCTTGCCACCGGGGCGGTATTCGTACACGGTGTGCCTTTCGTCGTCGGGGCTGCTGGTCACGGCCGGTGCATGCGGTCCCACAGCCGCGGCCACGGATCCGTGGGGGCGCCGCACAACCACACCGGGACACCCTGGTTGGCGACGTGCGCGTCGATGTCGAGCCGCACGGTGTCCACCTGCCGCACCTGCCCGAAGAACCGGCTCAGCGATTCGCGGTCACCGCCGACGTACAGCACCTGGCGAGTGTCGTCCGGCGGCGCGCCCGCGTACCAGTACCCGCGTTCCGGCCCGTACGCCGCGGGCAGTCCGCGTTCGGGCCCGTAGACGGCCAGCGCGCTCGCCTGCCAGTAACTGTCCCCCATCACCACCGTGTGAGCGCGATCGCCCGGAGGCAGCCGGCGGAAGGAGTCGGCCGCGGTGTCCGCCAGCCGGGGCCAGCCGTAGCTGCCGCTGCCGACGAAATCGACCAGCTGGACGCCGGTGAACCCGGTGGCCGGGCGCACGGGCAGAGCGAGATAGACCGCCAGGGGCACGGAAAGCACGTACACCGGCCAGGTCGGCACCCAGCGCCACCAGCGTGCGGCACGACGTCGTTCGAGGCGGACGGCGGAGGCGGCGAACAGGACCGCGTACAGCCCCGCGACGTAGTAGTAGCGGCTCGCGGTGGCCAGGAAGAGCAGCGTGACCAGCACGGCTGCCCAGCCGAACAGCCGGAACTCCCGCAGTTCGGGTGCCCGCAGCAACTGCACGAGCCCGTGACAGCACAGGAACGCGCCGACGAGCAGCCCGGCCATCAGCACGGACAGGGGGACCATCGCGACCGTGCCGCCGAGCAGCCGGTCGTTCTGCTCGGCGACCACGGCGTTCATCAGCAGGTAGGGCCAGCCGTGCCGCGCCTGCCAGACCAGTGTGGGCACGGTGAGCAGCACGGTCAGCACGCCACCCGCCCACAGCGCGGGACGGCGGGGCAACGTCCGCGGGCCGGCGATGAGCGCCCCGGCGATCAGCCCGAGCCACAGGAACACGATCAGGAACTTGCCCTGCATCGCGATCGCGGTGACCGATCCGGCGTACAGCAGCAGCCGGTCCGACCGGGTCCGCACCCAGCGGGCCACCAGCCAGCTGACCAGCACCCAGCAGAACGGGTCCACTGTGGACGTCGCGAGGACGTGGCCGGAAGCCAGTAACTGGAAGGAAAGCGCGTACGCCGCGGCGGTCATGACCTGCGCCCGGGTGCCGCCGCCGAACTCCCTGGCGATCAGCGCCGCGAGCACCACCCCGGCGGCGGTGAGCAGCATCGGCAGGACACGCAGCCCCACGACCGACCCGGGCAGGACGGCGTCCGACAGCCGGGCCAGCACCGGCAGCAGCCACGGATTGTCGGCGTAGCCCCAGGCGAGGTGGTGTCTCGCCGACGCCAGGAAGTACAGCTCGTCACCGAAGTAACCGAACTTCCCGCTCACCGCGAGCAGCACCGCGCCGACCGCCGCCGCGACGCCGAACACGGACAGGCGCGCGAACGGCCGCACCTCCGCCGCGGGTGCCGCGGCTACTTCGGACGCGACGTCCACGTCAGAAACTCTGCTCGGCGTATCGGGTCCGGCAGGCCGAACGCTGGATCTTGCCGCTGGAGGTCCGGGGCAGTTCCCCGGGTCCGATGACCAGCACGTCCAGCAGGGCAAGCCCGTGCCGCTGCGAGACGACCGCCCGGATCGCGGCCGCCGCCTCGTCGTGGTCGAGTTCTTCGGCGCTCACCTGCTTGGCCCGTTCCGCCACGACAACGGCCTGCTCACCGGAGTCGCCGGGCACCGAGAACGCCGCGACGGCGTGCCGCCGGACAGCGGGATGGGCCTGTTCGACGCTGTGCTCGACGTCCTGCGGATAGTGGTTCCGGCCGTCCACGATGATCAGGTCCTTGAGCCTGCCGGTGATGTACAGCTCCCCGTCGACCACCACGCCGAGATCACCGGTGCGCAGCCAGCCGGCGCGTCCCGGCCACGGCGCGACGACGCGGCCGTCCTCGTCGAGCAGTTCGGCGTCGAACACCGTCGCGGAGTCCTCCCTGCCCCAGTAACCCTGTCCCACATTCGGCCCGCTCGCCCATATCTCGCCGACCTGCCCGTCGGCCAGCGCCGTTCCGGTCCGCGGATCGGCGATCCGGATCTCCTGCTCGACGGGCCGTCCGGCGGAGACCAGCGTCGTCGCCGAACCACTGCCCGGCTCCACGACGACGGCCTTGCCTGCGGCGAGCGCGACCCGTTCGAAGCTCACCCGCCGGGGCGGCGACCCCGCCGGGGAGACGGAGACCATCACGACGGCTTCGGCCAGGCCGTAGGTGTGCCGGTGCATCGACGGTTCGAGACCGCATTCGGCGAACTTCGTGTAGAAGACGTCCAATGTGGACGGAAGGACCGGTTCGCTGCCGTCGCCGAGCGAGACGACGTGGCTCAGCCACAGCCGCGCCTTCTCCTCCTCCGTGGTCCGGGAAGCGGTGTAGCCGTAGGCGAAGTTGGGCGCGGCGGTGACCGCGGGCCCCGGCGTCGCCGCCAGCTGTTCGAGCCAGCGCTGCGGCCGGGCGAGAAACGCGAGCGGATCCATCAGCGTCGCGGGGAAACCGCCGTAGACCGGGGTGGCCAGCCCGACGACGAGCCCCATGTCGTGGAACAGCGGCAGCCAGCACACCGACGTCGTCCGCCCCGGCTCGCATTCGTAGGAGCGCACCCCTTGGCGGGCGTTCGCGACCACGTTCGCGTGGGTGATCATCACCCCGGCGGGTGCCCGGGTCGAGCCAGAGGTGTACTGGAGATACGCGAGGTCGTCCGGGCGCAGCAGGACGTGTTCGTAGTCCTCGGCCGCCCTCGGCGGCAGGACGTCGACCGCGATGATCTGCGGCCCGGAAAGCCCGCGCTCGACGAGGAAGGCGTCGACCGCGTCGGTGTGCCGCCGGGTGGTCAGCACCAGCGACGGCGCGCAGTCCGCGAGTACCCCGGCCAGCCGTTCCGCGTGCCCTGGCAACGGGGACGGCTCGAACAACGGGACGGCGACCAGCCCGGCACGCAGCGCGCCGAGGAAGGCGACGACGTAGTCGATCGACTGGTCGATCAGTACCGCGACGCGGTCGCCGAGGCCGGCGCGCCGCTGGCACCACGCGGCCACACCGTCCACCCGGGAATTCAGCTCGCGCCAGGTCAGCGACGTCGCCACGCCGTCCGGCTCGTCGCGATAGTCCACAAAGGTCACCGCGCACTCGGTGCCCCGGGTCTCCGCCCAGTGGTCGAGCGCCGCGGAAAGCGTGGGGTGGCCGGGATCCGGCAGTCCCATTTCGCGTCGTGCGGGTTCGGAGGTCGTTGTCATCAGGTTCTCCTAGATCCCCATGCCACTCGCCAGCACCGGCCACGACCGGTGGAAGGCGAACTGCCAATACGGCCACGAATGCGTGCCCGCGCCGTAGAAGTCGACGGTCGCCGGGACGTTCTGCTGCTTCAGCTTGTCGACGAAACCCTGGGTGTTCGACAGCGCGTTGCTCTCCAGCAACGCGCCGACCTGCGGCGGCGACGAAGGCCCGTCCAGCGGGCCCGTCTGCCCGTTGCCACAGGAGATGTAGAGCTTGACCCCGCGCAGTCTGTCCACTTTGAACGCCGGATCGTGGTCCTCCCACCGTGCCCGCTGCGACCACGGATCGCCCCACAGCACGCCCCAGACCGGGAAGCCCTGCGCGATCATGTTCAGCTGCGTGACCTCGGGGATTCCCGGTGCCAGGACGTCGATCGCGCCGCTGTAGGCGGCCGCGGCGCCGAACATCCCCGGATAGCGGGTCGCGTATTCCATGGCACCGTAGGCACCCATCGAAAGCCCCGCGATCGCACGCCGGTCACCGGCGCCGTAACCGCGTTCCACGATCTGCCTGACCTCGGTCATGTGGAACTTCTCCCAGCGCGGGCTGCCGAACAGGCCGTAGTTCCACCAGTCGCTGTACATCCCGATCTTCCCGGCGGTCGGCAGCACGACCAGCGCCGGCTTGTCGGCCATGAACTGCCCGACGTCGGTGAACTTCGTCCAGGACTGGTAGTCCGCGGCCTCACAGCAGCCGTGCAGCAAGTACAGCGTCGGCCACGCCCTGCCGTCGCCTTTCGACCACCCTTGCGGCGTGAGGAGCCGCACCAGCCCGGTGGTTCCGAGCGCGGGCGAGGAGATCTCGATGTCCAGCGTGCGCGCGTCGATCTGGGTCTCCTTGACCACTTTCGCGCCGTCGTCGGCCACGGCCGCGGGTGCGGCGCTCGCCCCGGCGACCGGTATCAGCGCGCCGGCCAGCAACGCCATGACGAGGGCCCTGATCGGTAGACGACGACACTGTCGGAACCGGCTGTTCATTTCTCTTCTCCTCGATTCGGCAGCGCCGCGGACACGCGGTCCGCGATCACCGCGACGTGCGGCGGGTCGATGACCGTGATGTGGTCGCCGTGCACCCGCACGATCTCCAGACGGGGGCAGAACTCGTCCCAGCCGAGCGCGTCGTCGGCACGCAGGTAACGCGGGTCGAGCGTGGTGGTCAGCGGATGCGGGTCCTTGGCACGGAACAGCAGAACCGGCCCGCGGTACTCGGCGGGCGTGTAGCTCTCGGCGATTCGAGCGTCCACATAGGACGTCTGCTGGTGCTCGAGCACCGCCGTCCCCATGGCCGCCACCCGCTCGCGCAGCCGTCGCAGCACCAGCTCGTTGCGCTCGGCCTCGGCCAGCCCGGCCAGTTCGTCCTCCGGTAGCCCGAGGCCGACCTGGTAGGTCTGCTCGATGTAGTCGATGAACCGCCGCAGCCGGGTCCGCAGCACCTCGTCCTGGGACCCCTCCGCCGCGGGCAGCGGGATGATCGTGTCGATCAGGAAGAGCAGGTCCACCTCGTCGCCCTCGGCGGTGAGCCGGCGGGCCGTCTCGAAGGCGAGCAGCCCGCCGAAGGACCACCCGCCCAGCCGGTACGGCCCCACGGGCTGCCGCCGGCGGATCAGCTCGGCGTACCGGGCGGCCTTGGCCTCCACGGAATCCAGCTCGTCGATCCGTTCCATGCCGTAGACGGTCACGTCCGCGCGCAGCAACCGGACCAGCGGCCGGTACGCCGCGGTCGGGCTGCCCGCGGCGTGGAACAGGAACAGCGCCGGTCCGCTCCCGTCACCGCCGAGGAGCCGCACCGGTCCCTCGCCGTGTCCCTCCAGATCCGCCCGGACGACGTTCGCCATTCCGGCGATGGTGGGTTCGGCGAACAGTTCCTCGGCGGTGACTTCGCGGCCCAGCTCCGCGGAAACCATGTCGCGTAGCCGATCGGCCGCTTCGTCGTCCTTGTCGATCTCCGCGAACGGCACGTTCACGGCGACACCGTCTGCACGGTCGCCCAGCACCCGCCGCCACAGCAAGGCGACCCACCGCTCGGCGAGGTCACGGGTCCCGGGCCCTTTCGCCGCGGCACGAGGCTCCAGGCCGTTGGGCTGCAAACGGTCGACAAGGTGATCGGCCAGTTCGGCCAGGCTGGCACCCCGGAGCAGAAGCGGAAGCGGAAGCGAAGTGCCGAAATCCCGTTCGACCGCGGCACGGGCCCGCATCGCCAGCAGCGAGTCGAGCCCGAGTGACGTCAGCGAGGCGTGCGGGTCCAGCAGTTCGGCGTCCCGCCACATCATCTCGGCCACCACCGACAGCAGATGCTCGCGGACGACGCTCCTCGCCCGCTCCGGGTCCTCGGCGGCGAGCGCGCGCAGGGCGCCGGTGTCCATTCCGGACTCGGCGGCGGGCTTCCGCCCGGCCAGCGCCGCGAAGACCGGCCGCTCGGCAAGCCGGGGGAAGAGGTCGAGGACCGTCCCCGCGTCCATCCGCGTGATCGCCGTTTCGCCGCGCCCGGACGCGAGCACGGCCGACAACGCCGCGAGTCCTTCGCCGGGCGGCATCGGCGCGAGGATCGGATTGTCCCGTCCGGCGGCGCCGCCGACCTCGCCCCAGGCGCCCCACTGGATCGTGGCTCCCGGCAGCCCTTGCGCGCGCCGCCAGGCGACGAACGCGTCGAGCCACGCGTTCGCGGTCGCGTAGGCGGCTTGACCGGGCGACCCGAACAGGGCGGCCGCCGAGGAATACGCCAGCCACCAGTCGAGTTCCCGGCCCGCGCACGCCTCGTGCAGCCGGAGAGCCCCCTCGGTTTTCGCCCGCCACACGGCGGCCAGATCCGCCGGTTCCAGCGCGAGCACCGCGCCGTCCGCCAGGACCCCGGCGGCGTGCAGGACGCCTCGCAGCGGGACGCCGTCCGCGGTGGCTCGCTCGACCAGCCCTTCCGCCACGCCGGGATCGGCAACGTCCCCTGACAGCACCACGACTTCGGTGCCGGAGTCACGAATCTCGCCGATCGCCTCCTCCGTCGCGGACGTCGGCCGCTTACGTCCTAAAAGGACGATCCGGGTGGCACCGCGTCCGGCGAGCCAGCGGGCCGTGAGGAGACCCAGCCCACCGAGACCACCGGTGATCACGTAGGCGCCGTCCCGGACGACCGGGAGCGGTTCTTCGGACGCCGTGAGTGCCGCTCGGGTCAGTGCACGCGTGTAACGGCGGCCGTCGCGCCACGCGCATTCGTCGTCGGGCGCGTCCGCCGGGAGTTCGCGCACGAGTGCCTCGTCGGCATCGACGTCGACCCAGCTCGCCCGCAGCTCGGGATGTTCGTAGGCCAGCACCCGGGCCAGCCCGCGCACCGCGGCCTCGCCGGGCCGTCCCTGTTCCCCTTCCCGCACCACAGCGGCCTGCCGCGTCGCCAGCCACAGCCGGGGGGCCGCGCCGTCGAGCCCGGTCAGTTCGCGCACGACGCCGGCCACGGCCAGCACCAGTTCCCTGGCCTCGCGGGGTTCGGCCGGAGACTCCCCGGCGAGGATCACGACACCGCCGACGTCCTCGTGCTCCGCGACGAGCTTCGCGAGTCCGCCGCGACGGCTCAGCGGGATCGACACCGGTTCGTGTCCCCGTTCGGCCAACCGCGCGGCAATCGCAGCGGCCCGGTCCTTGTCGTCGTGCACCAAGATCCAGGCGCGACGGCGGCCGGTCGCGTCTGGCAGCTCACCGGGACGCCATTCCGCCTGATACGCCAGCCTTTCCGGCGTGAACGGCAGGTCGGCGCGGCCCACGCTGTCCAGGGTGACGTCCGCGAATTCGGCCAGCACTCCGCCGTCCGGGCCGAGCAGCCACGCGCTGCCCGCCGACGCGGCCGCGCGGGTGGCGCGCCGGGCAGCGCCCGCCAGGCGAACCCGGCCGAACCGCACCGGCAACCAGGCCCCTTCGCCCGGGTCGCCCGCCGCGGAAGCCAGCAGCCGCAGGCACGAGTCGCCGAGCGCCGGGTGCAGGGTGAAGCGCGTGTGCGCGGCGCCGCTTGGCTGCGCGACATCGCTGAACGCAGCACTTGAGTCCACTTCGGACAATTGAACCCTGGCAGCCATCGCCGTGGCTTCCGCGTGGGCGACCCATTCCCCGCCGCACCGGGCCAGCACGGACAGCCGTACCCCGTCCCCCGCCGCGCGCTCGGCCGAAACACACACCGCGGTGTGTTCGGCCAGCGGCAGGATCCGGTGTAGAACGACGTCGCGCAGTTCCGCGTTTTCCTTCCGCGGTAATACTTCCTTTGCCGCGGTGAGCAGCAGTTCCAGAAAACCGGCGGCGGACAGGATCGGGACGCCGTGCGCGGTGTGATCCGCGAGCCACGGATGCGCGACGGTGCCGACGTCGCCGTGCCACAGCCAGCGCGCCTCCCCCGGGACCTCGGCCCGCTCGCCGAGGAACGGGTGTCCGGAATGGACGGAAGCGGCGGCGGAAGACGGCCAGTACGGCCGGTGCTCCCACACCGGAGGTGGCAGATCGACCACGGCCCGGTCCGGATACCGGCGCCGCAGCACCTCGGGGTGACCGTGGACGTGGAGCGCGGCGAGCGCGGCGGCGAAGCCGTCGGACGTGCCCTCCGGATCGCGGCGCAGGCTGGGGATCACGGCGACGCGGCCGGGTGCTGCGGTCTGCTCCACCGCGACACCGGTGATCGGATGCGGCGAGATCTCGACGAACACGCGGTGCCCGTCGGCCACGGCCGCGGCGAGCGCCTGGGTGAACCGCACCGGACGGCGCAGGTTCGCGGCCCAGTAACCGGTGTCGAACGCCGGGGTCTCCCGGGGATCGTCCAGCACGCTGGAGTACCAGACGATGGTGGCCTCGCCGGAGTCCAGGGTGCCCAGCGCGTCCCGGAAGCGGCCGAGCAACGGGTCGACGGCGGCCGAATGTCCCGCCCCACCAACGGGAAGGATGCGAGCGAGGCCTCCGCGCTCCCCGACGTACTCGGCCAGCGCCGCCACCTGGTCCGGCGGTCCGCTGACCGTGCACTGCCCCGGCGACGCGAACACCGCGACGGTCACGTCGGGGACCCGATCGCCGAGGCCGCGCAGTTCCTCCGGCGCGAGGTCCACCACCGCCATCGCCCCAGTACCGGAGGCGTCGAGCTCGCCGAGCAGCGCGGCACGGCTGATCATCACCCGAAGCCCGTCCCGCGGGTTCAACGCGCCGACGGCGACCGCCGCCGCGACCTCGCCCATCGAGTGCCCGACGACCGCCGCGGGCCGTACGCCATAGGAACGCCACAGCTCCGCGAGCGCGACCTGCATCCCGAACAACGCCAGCTGCCGGGCCGACAACGCGTCCGCCGTCCCCTCGAGGATCGAGGACAACGCGACGTCCGCGATCTCGGCGAACACAGTGTCCAAATCGGACACCGCAGCGGCGAACGCGGGTTCCTCGGCCAGCAGGCGCCTGCCCATTTCCGGCCATTGGGAGCCGTAGCCGGAGAACACGAACACCGGACCGGCCCCGGTGTCCCCGGTCGTCACCGGCAACCGCCCGGAAGCGAGGCCGCGCAACCGTTCCCTCAGCTCGTGGGAGTCGCGGGCGGTGATCGCCGCCCGCACCGGCGCCGGATCCTGGCTGTGTGCCAGCGCGGCCGCGACCTCGGCGACGCCGAGGCTTTCGCCGAGTCCTTCGGCCAGCGCGTGCGCGCGGGCCCGCAAGCGAGTCTCCGAGCGCGCCGACAGCGCGACGATCTCCGGGCGCGCAGTCGGGGCACGTCCGCCATAGCGGGTGTCCGGCCACTCCTCCAGCACGACGTGGGCGTTGGTGCCGCCGAAGCCGAACGACGACACCCCCGCCCGCGCGACACCGGGATAACGCGGCCATTCGGTGTTCTCCGTGACGACGTCCAGCCGCCCGGCCGCGAAGTCGATGTGCGGGTTGGGCGTGGTGAAGTTCAGGCTGCGCGGGATCAGCGCATGCCGCAGGCCCAGTACCACCTTGATGAGCCCGGCGATGCCCGCCGCGCCCTCCAGATGCCCGAAGTTGCTCTTCACCGAGCCGAGCAGCAGCGGCCGTTCCGGTGGCCTCCCCGAGGCCGCGCCCAGCACCGCCGCGAGCGCCCCGGCCTCGATCGGATCGCCGAGCAGCGTCCCGGTCCCGTGCGCCTCGACGTAGTCCACCGTGCGCGCGGACACCCCGGCCTTCGCGTACGCCCTGGCCAGAAGCCGTTGCTGGGCAACGGGATTCGGAGCCGTGATGCCATTGGACCGGCCGTCGGAGTTGACCGCGCTACCCCGGATCACGGCCAGGATCCGGTCGCCCGCGCGCTGCGCGTCGCCGAGCCGCTTGAGCACCACGACACCGCAGCCCTCGCCACGCACGATCCCGTCCGCGGCGGCGTCGAACGGTTTGCACCGCCCGTCCGCGGCCAGCGCTCCCGCCCGCTGGAAGTTCGCCGTGATTCCCGGCGAAAGCAGGAGGTTGACGCCGCCGACGATGGCGGCGGACGCTTCGCCTTCGGCCAGCGCGCGCACGGCCAGGTGCACGGCGACCAGCGAGGACGAGCACGCGGTGTCGACGGTGATGCTGGGGCCGTGCACGCCCAGCGCGTAGGACACCCGGTTGGCGGCGATCGAGGCCGCGGCCCCGGTACCGGACCAGGCGTCGACGCGATCGAGATCGGTCATCGTGAGCCGGCCGTACTCCGTGGCCGACAGCCCGGCGAACACCCCGCAGTCCGTCCCCCGCAACGATTCCGCGGGAATGCCCGCGTCGGCGAGCGCCTCCCGGGTGAGTTCCAGCAGCAGCCGCTGCTGCGGGTCCATCATCTCGGCCTCGTGCGGGCTGATCCCGAAGAACTCCGCGTCGAATCCGGCGACGTCGTCGAGGAAACCCCCGCGCCGTGGCAGTTCGTGCGCGGCGACGTCGGGCTCGAACTGCTCCCACCGTCCGGCCGGGACGTCACCGATGGCTTCCTTGCCCTCGGTCAGCAGCGACCAGAACTCGCCGGGGCCGGACGCCCCGGGGAACCGGCAGGCGACCCCCACGACCGCGACCGGCTCGTCCGGCCGGATGTCTCCCTCCGCGACACCGACGGCCTCGGGGCCCGCCGCGAGGACGCGGGCGAGTTCCGCGATGGTCGGGGCCGTCCAGACCAGGGTGCTCGGCAGGTCGTGGCCGAGCAGCTCGCCCGCCTCGGCCGCCAGCGTCGTCGCGTCCCGGGAGGACACCCCGAACTCGTGCAGCGGGCGGTCGAACTCGTGCTCGGCGACGGGGCGGTCCAGCAAACCGCCCAGCCGCCCGGCGAGCCAGCTCCGCCACTGCGGCTCGTCCTCGGGCGCGATTCTGCCGGGGCCTCCCGAAACGCTGGTCATGCGCCCTCACCTTCCTGCGACAACGTTGTCGCGACGTTTTCCCGGCGCTCTCGGAGCACCACGAGCGCGAGACCGGCCGCGCCCGCCTGAAGCACGGCCGCGAGGAGAAGACCGGCCGTGTAGCCTGCCGCGAGCGCGGACCCGGGTTCCGCTCCGGCGGCGAGTTCACCGGTCCGGACGGTGGAAAGCACGGACCCGATCACCGCGACACCGAGTGCACTGGCGAGTTCCCGGGACGACATCAGCACGCCCGACGCGGTACCGGAATCCTCCTCGGCGACCGCGTCCAAGCCGTGCGCGGTGATCGGGGCGGTGAACGCCGAACCCGCGCCGATCAGGAACAGCCCGGCCAGCCGGGGCGCGAGCGCGCGGTGGTCGCCGGCCACCGCCAGCGCCACCAGGCCGAGCGCCACCACGAGCAGGCCGAGGCACACCGCACGCGGCGCCCCGAGTGTCCGGGAAACCGGGGCGACGAGCGGCGTCGCGCAGATCACCGCGGCGGCCACGAGAACCAGCGGCAGCCCGGCGGCCGCCGGGCCCAGTCCGAGGAATTCCTGGTGCAGCAACGGGGTGAAGAACGCGATCCCGCTGATTCCGAGTCCCCACAACACCACTAGGACGTTCGCCCCGGCGAAGACGCGATTGGTCAGCAACGACCTCGCGACGCCACGGCGTCCTCGGGTACCGCGCCGGATCGGCTCGAGCCGTACCGCGCGAGCGACCAGCACCGTCACCGCGGCGAGGAGCGGCACGGTGCCGAGGAAGATCCAGCTCCAGTGCAGGTACTCGGCGAGGGCACCGCCGAGCCACGGCCCGAGCGCGAGCGCCGCGGCCAATGCCGCCGTCCAGACCGCCACCGCGAGCCCGCGCCGGTCCGCGGGCAACGACGTCCGGATCAGGCTGAGCGTGCCCGGCACCACGAACGCCGCCGCGGCGCCCTGGGCCCCGCGTGCCACGAAGAGGACCTCCGCCGACCACGCCGCTCCGCCGAGCAGCGCGCCCGCGGTGAACAATCCGCATCCGGCCAGCAGAACCCGGCGCCTGCCCAGCCTGTCGATCACCACGCCCGCGGGCAGCATCAGCACCGCGTACGGCAGCATGTACGCGATCCCCGCCCATTCGAGCGCTGTCACGCCGAGGCCCAGCTCCCGGCCCATCGACGGCGCGGCCGCGGCCACGATCGTGTTATCCAGAGTCGCGACGAACGCCACGAGCGCGACGATCGTCAGGATGGCCGTGGTGCCGGATTCCCGGGCCACGGCGACGCGGAGGGTGCTCATCAGCCCGCCGCCGCCTCAGGCGCGTCAGGCACCAGCCGCAGGTCGGGCTTGTCTTGGTCCTGCGACGAGATGGGGTTCCGGGGCGGCAGCGCGAGGCGGAAGATCTTCTTCCACACCTGCCCGACCTGCCTCCCGAGCGGCCCGGTCGTGTAGTTCAGGCCGTAGCGCTCGCACAGCTGCCTGATCCGCGGGGCGATCTCCTGATACCGCCGGGCCGGGACGTCCGGGAAGAGGTGGTGTTCGATCTGGAAGCTCAGGTTCCCGGTCAGCAGGTGGAACAGCTTCCCGCCGTCGATGTTCGCCGAGCCGAGCATCTGCCGGTAGTACCAGTGTCCCCGGCTCTCGTTCTCGCACTCCTCCTCGGTGAAATCCGCGACACCGTCCGGGAAATGGCCGCAGAAGATGATGCTGAACGCCCACAGGTTGCGCACCAGGTTCGCCGTGGCGTTCCCGGTCAGCGTCGCCAGCGCACCGGGGCCGCTCAGCAGCGGGAACAGCACGTAGTCCTTCACGGCCTGCTTGACGCCTTTTTCCCACATCCGGCGGCGCAGCCCCCGTGTCTCCGCCCAGCTCCGGCGCCCGGACAGGACCCGGTCGAACTCGAGGTCGTGCAGCATCACGCCCCATTCGAAGCCCAGCATCAGCACGAACGCGTACACCGGATTGCCGAGGTAGTACGGGCGCCACCGCTGCGCGTCGGCCATCCGCAGCAGCCCGTACCCGATGTCCCGGTCCTTGCCGAGGATGTTCGTGAAGGTGTGGTGGACGTAGTTGTGCGTGTGCCGCCACTGTTCGGCCGGGCAGACGGTGTCCCACTCGAACCTCTTCGAGTTCAGCGCGGGATCGCCCATCCAGTCGTACTGGCCGTGCAGGACGTTGTGGCCGATCTCCATGTTGTCGAGGATCTTCGAGATCGACAGCGCCGCCGTGCCCGCGAGCCACGCCGGCGGGAACCACCCGGCCCACAGCAGCGCCCGGCCCGCGACCTCGAATCGCTGCTGCAGCCGCACGACGCGGCGAAGATAGGCCGCATCCCGCTCGCCGAGGTCCTCGACCAGCTCGCGGCGCAACGCGTCGAGTTCGGCGCCCAGCGCGTCCAGTTGCTCCGGGGTGAGTCGGGGGACTCGGGCCGGGGTCGCCATTGACCCACTCCTTTCCGGTTCGCTCTACAGGTCCAGCTCGACGTCGCCGCACGGCGCCGTGACACACAACTGCACCCGCTGGCCGGGCTCCGCGCTGACCGCTCCGGTCAGGACGTGCCGGACCGCACCGGCGGACTGGACCGTCGTGCAGGAATGACAGACCCCCATCCGGCAGCCGTGCTCCGGGCGCAGGCCCGCCGCCTCGGCCTGCTCCAGCAGCGTCCGTCCGTCGTCGCGGACCGTGCGGCCACTGCGGGCGAACCGCACCTCGCCCGTGCCCGGTGTCGAACCCGGCACCGGGAGGGCCAGGGTGAACCGCTCGATCAGCAACCGGTCCGCGATGCCGTCGGCGGCCCACAGCGCGCCGGCCGCGTCCATCAGCGAGGCGGGACCGCAGACGTAGGTCAGCGCGTCGGCGTATCCCGGCGCGACGGCCAGGTGCTCACGGCGGAACCGCCCGTCCAGCCGTCCGGCACCGGGCAGCCCGGTGTACGAATACGCCAGGGTGAGCCGGGGATTCGCCTCGTCCAGCGCGGCGAGTTCGTCGCGGTAGATCACGTCGCCCGGGGCGAAGGCGTAGTGCAGGAAGGTGATCCGGCCGTGGTATCCCTGCGCGAGGAGGCCGCGCAGCAGCGACATCACCGGGGTGATCCCGCTGCCGCCGCTGATCAGCAGGACGTGGCCGGGCACCGCGGGCGGGAGCACGAACTCGCCTTCCGCCTGCGACAGCACGACAACGAGCCCGCGCCGCGCGTGTTCCTTGAGATACCGCGACACCGTACCGGCCGGATTCACCTTCGCGGTGATCTCGATCGTCCCGTCCGCGCGTCCGGTACCGGCCACCGAGAAACACCTGGTCCGCCGGACGCCGTCGATCTCCACGGCCAGCCGCACAAACTGCCCCGGCCGGGCTCCCTCCCAGTTCCCGTTGGGGCGCAACGAAAGCGTGACACTCCGAGCGGTGCGGTGCGCTACGCCGACCACCACCGCCCGCACCTCCCCGACCGACCACAGTGGACTGACAAGGCCGAGATACCGGTCAACGCCGTGCGGCCCGGCGAGCGCGGTGACCACCCCGGAGCCGAGCATCCGGCGCACGTACCGCCACCCGGCGCGGCCGAAGGCCGGCGTCACCGCCATGCCGTACCCCGGACCGCACGACCACGTCCGAACATGATCACACTCACTTCCCGGCAGATCCCCCGAAAGCAGGATGGAGTAGCGAAATAGCACTGTCAATGCGCATTTGCCGTGCAACGCCCCGGCACACCTGAGGAAATGGCGAATTTGTCACCTGCCGACGTACGCGGCGCCGGGTATTAATCACCTGAGGACGGTCTGGACCACCGGCACCCGACCTCGATGTGGGCCGGGAACCTCTTGTGGCAGACGGCAACCGGCGTCGGATCACTCCGCGTCGCATCCGGACCGGATTTGTCGGCGGGCACGGAAAATGTCGCCGGAACAGCGACACGATCCTTGACTTTCCCCCGGCCGGACGCCGACAATCGCGATCTTGGGGAAAAGCCGACGAGTCCCGGCCGCGCCGTCGGCGTGAACACGGCCGGGAAGGAGGACCGGCAATGCGCGCAGACGACCCGCCGATCAGACCCGGCACCGCGGACCGGATCGCCGACCTGGCCGCGCGGCGGCGCGAAGCGGTGGCGATCGCCGAGAAGCACGCCGCCGACCGGCAGCACACCAAAGGCAAGCTCACCGCACGCGAACGCATCGACCTGCTCGTGGACCCCGGGTCCTTTGTGGAGCTCGACCAGCTCGCCCGGCACCGCTGCGCGGAGTTCGGGCTGGACGCCGACCGGCCCTACGGCGACGGCGTCATCACCGGGCACGCGCGCGTCGACGGCCGTCAGATCTGCCTGTTCTCCCAGGATTTCAGCGTGTTCGGCGGCAGTATGGGCGAGGTGTTCGGGGCCAAGGTCCTCAAGGTGATGGACCTGGCGATGGCGATCGGCTGCCCGATCGTCGGCATCAACGACTCCGGCGGCGCGCGCATCCAGGAGGGCGTCGTCTCCCTGGCCTACTACGCCGAACTGGCCCGCCGCAACGCCCACGCCTCGGGCGTCATCCCCCAGATCTCGATGATCATGGGCCCGTGCGCGGGCGGCGCCGTGTACACGCCGGCGATCACCGACTTCACCGTGATGGTCGAGGAGACCTCGCACATGTTCGTGACCGGGCCGCAGGTGGTGCAGGCGACGACCGGGGAACGAGTGACTCCGCGGGACCTCGGCGGGCCCTCGGTCAACACCGCGGTGTCCGGCAACGCCCACCACAGCGCGGTGGACGAGGCCGACGCGATCGACTGGGTCCAGACCCTGCTGGGCTACCTGCCCTCGAACAACCTCGACACCGCACCGGAATTCGAAGATCCGAGCAGCCCCGAGCCGACCGATGACGACCTCGCGCTCGACACCCTGATCCCCGACTCGCCGCAGCAGGCCTACGACATGACCGAGCTGATCGCCCGGATCGTCGACGACGGCGAGTTCACCGAAATCCACGGTGCTTTCGCGCCCAACATGATCTGCGCGTTCGGCCGGATCCAGGGCCGTTCGGTCGGTATCGTCGCCAACCAGCCCCGGCACCAGGCCGGCGTGATCGACATCGACGCCTCCGAGAAGGCGGCGAGGTTCGTGCGGTTCTGCGACGCCTTCGGCATCCCGCTGCTCACCCTCGCCGACGTGCCGGGCTACCTGCCCGGCGTCGCGCAGGAACGCGCCGGGATCATCCGCCGGGGCGCGAAACTCGCCTATGCCTACGCGGAAGCCACTGTCCCGCAGGTCACCGTCGTGACCAGGAAGGCCTACGGCGGCGGATACGCCGTGATGGGCTCCAAACACCTCGGCGCCGACGTCAATCTCGCCTGGCCCACCGCGGAAATCGCCGTCATGGGCGCCGAAGGCGCGATCCGGATCCTGCACCGGCGCGAGCTCGCCGGGCTGGACGAAGCCGGGCGCGAGCAAGCGGAACGCCGTCTGGCCGAGCAGTACCGCGAACACCACGCCAGCGTGTATTCCGCGGCGGAGCGTGGATACGTCGACGCCGTGATCACTCCGGCCGAAACCCGCCTCCAGGTGGCGCAAGCCTTCCGCGCGCTGCGGAACAAGCGGAAGACGTTGCCCGCCAGGAAACACGGGAACATCCCGCTCTAGCGCGGACCGGGGAACCGGCCCCGCCACGGGATGCGGCGGGGCCGGTCACTGGCGTCCGGCGGGTCAGCTTGCCGGACGCGGGGTGAGGTTCACTTCCACGGTGTTGCCCGGCCCGGAGGCGACCCCGGAGACGAGGTCGTTCAGGGAACCGCAGCCCTGCAGCGGCGGCAGGGTGTAGGTCCCGGTGAGCTTGCCGCCCTTCAGCGGGTCGAAGCCGGGCTTCGACTCGAGCGGGATCTGGGCGGGCGTCTTCGTCTGGCAGGCCGGGCTCGCCGAGACCGGGAAGCCGAAGACCGTGATGCGCGGCAGTTTGACCGTCACCGACGAGGTCGACTTGAGCACCCCGCCCTTGAGCGTGCCGGTGGTCTTGCCGGCCGGCACGAACTCGATCTTCGCGTTGACCGGAACGAAGCCCCAGAGCGTGAAGTGCGCGCTCGCCGGGTTCAGCGTGAGGTCCGCGTCGAAGGTCCCGTTCGCCAGGGCGATCGCGGCGTTGATGCCGCCGCGCAGGTCGATCGGGCCGGTGAGCTTCTTGAGCTGCGACTTGCCGGTCAGGTCGTAGCCGTACTTCACGACCGGCGGAGTCGTCTTCGGCTTGGTCTTCGCCGTGACCGCGGCGCTGGCCGCGGACTTGTTGCCCGCGGCGTCCTTGGCGACCACGGTGAAGGTGTACTCGGTGTCGGCGGTCAGGCCTTCGACGGTCGCGGTGGTCCCGGTGACCGACTTGGCCAGCGTGGTGCCGTTGTAGACGTCGTACCCGGTGACACCGACGTTGTCGGTCGCGGCGTCCCAGGCCAGCACGACAGCGGTTTCGGTCGTGTCGGTGGAGCGCAGGTTGCCCGGAGTGCTGGGCGCCTGCGTGTCGGGCGCGGCCTGAGTCCGCGCCGTCACAGCGGCACTGGCCGCCGACTTGTTCCCCGCGGCATCCTTCGCGACCACGGTGAACGAATACTCCGTATCCGCCGTCAAACCGTCCACAGTGGCCGAAGTCCCCGACACCGACTTCACCAAAGTGGCGCCGTTAAAGACGTCGTATCCAGCGACGCCCACGTTGTCGGTGGACGCGTTCCACGCGAGGCTCACGCTGGTCTGCGTGGTTCCGGTGGAGTGCAGATTGCCTGGGACGCTGGGTGCCTGCGTGTCGGGTGCGGCCTGAGTCCGCGCCGTCACAGCGGCACTGGCGGCCGACTTGTTCCCTGCGGCATCCTTCGCCACCACGGTGAACGAATACTCCGTATCCGCCATCAAACCGTCCACAGTGGCCGAAGTCCCCGACACCGACTTCACCAAAGTGGCGCCGTTAAAGACGTCGTACCCGGCGACACCCACATTGTCGGTGGACGCGTTCCAGGACAGCGTGACGCTGGACTGGGTAACGTCCGTCGTGGCGAGACCGGCGGGGACGGTGGGCGCTTCGGTGTCCGGAGCGGTCGCCGTGCGCACGGTCACCGCCGCACTGGGCGCCGATTTGTTCCCGGCGGCGTCCTTCGCCACCACGGTGAACGAATACTCCGTGTCGGCGGTCAAACCGTCCACAGTGGCCGATGTGCCCGTCACCGATTTCACCAAGGTGGTGCCCTGAAAGACGTCGTACCCGGTAACACCGACATTGTCATTCGACGCGTCCCACGCCAGTCCGGCACTCGTCGCCGAGGTCCCGGTCGAACGCAGGTTGCCGGGGACGCTGGGCGCCTGCGTGTCCGGCGCCGCCTGAGTCCGCGCCGTCACAGCCGCACTGGCCGCCGACTTGTTCCCCGCGGCATCCTTCGCCACCACCGTGAACGAATACTCCGTATCCGCCGTCAGTCCATCGACAGTCGCCGTTGTCCCCGTGACCGACTTGACCACGTTGGCGCCCTGGTAAACGTCGTACCCGGAGACACCGACGTTGTCGCTCGACGCGTCCCACGCCAGCGTGACGCTGGTTTGCGTGGTCTCGGTCGAGCGCACGTTCGCGGGCGTCGTCGGGGCCTGCGTGTCCGGGGCTTTCGTCGTGTGGGCCGTCACCGCCGCGGTGGCGGGCGAGACATTGCCCGCCGCGTCCTTGGCCTTGACGGTGAAGCTGTAGTCCGTGTCCGCCGTGAGACCGTCGATCGTGGCCGAGGTTCCGGTCACGGACTTGACGAGCGTGGCGCCCTGGTAGACGTCGTATCCGGTCACGCCGACGTTGTCGGTGGCCACGCCCCAGGACAACGCGACGCTGTTCTGGGTGACGTCACCGACGGTCACGGCACCCGGGGCCGAGGGCGGGGTGGTGTCGGCCGCGGGGGTGATCGTGAAGGTCTGCAGGACGCTGTTCTGCCCGTTCGCGGGCGTGCAGTCCGCGACGAACGTGCCGAGGCCGGTCTCCCCGCCGGAGGCGGTCAACGGAGTCATGGTCAGCACCAGGTCGTGCACCGAGAGCGTCGCGGTCCCCGGCTGGTCGAACCGCAACGCCGGCGCGGAACCGCTCGCGTTGACGACGAGGTCGTTGCCCGTGGCCGGAATGGGCTGCTGCGGGATCGCCGTCGGCACGCCGACCGCGAGATGGCCCTGCGGGCTGGAGACCAACGACGTGGCCAGTGCCGACCCCTTGATGGATTCGGCGCCGACCAGCCGCAGGCCCTCGGTCGCGGTCTTGCCCGCGTTGGACACGGCCGTGATGTCGATCCTGGGCGTGAACTGGCCCACCGGGATCGTGTCCGGCAGCTTCGCGTCGATGTCGATCGAGACGTCCTGGTTGCCGATCAACGGGAACGGGCAGCTGTAGACCTGGTGCAGCGGCGGGTGATTGCCGGTGCCCACAACGGTTTCGGGCGTGACGGCGGGCCCGGTCACCGTGTAGGTCTGCAGGATGGTGTCCTGTCCCGGCGCCGGGGTGCAGTCCGCGGTGAAGGTGCCCAGGTTGGTCGGGGTGCCGTCGGCCTTGAGCGGGGTCATCTCCAGCTGGAGGCCGTTCACCGCGAGCGTCGCGGTGCCCGGCTGGTCGAACCGGAGCGCCGGCGCGGTGCCGGTGGCGTTGACGACGAGATCGTTGCCCTTCGGCGGGATCGGCTGGTTGGGCACGTTCGCGTCGACCTTCACCGTCATGGCGCCCTGTGTGCCGGGCATCGTCACGGTCGAAGTCGCCTTCGCGGTGCCCTTGATGGACTCGGCGCCGACGAGCCGGAGTCCTTCCGTCGCGGTTTTGCCCGCGTTGGACACCGCGGTGATCTCGATGGCGGGAGTCAGCTTCCCCGCCTCGATCGTCGAAGGCTGGGTGGTCTTGACGGCCACCGAGACGTTCTGGTTGCCGATCAACGGGAACGGACAGGAGTAGTTCTGCGTGAGCTCCCCCTGGGCCGCGCTACTGGTGCCCGAACCGATCGCGAGCCCGGCGACCACCATGGCCGCCGTGCTCAGTACGGCGATGCCCCCAGTGGCCAGTCTTCGACTACGTCTTCTGTGCTTCACAGGTCACTCTCCAACAGATCGCACGCACCTGGGGAAAACCACACAGGAATTGCTACCCTTTCGCCGGTTCACCTCAGCGGGGCGCGTGTGCGTTACCGGTATGCCACAGGGAATTAACACACTCGAAGAGCTTGCGGTGCAAGGAAAATCGCAGTGCCGACGCGGCGAACCGGCAAATTTGTCACCCCTGGCCGATGCGCCGATCGCGAACCTGTCAGCCGGGAGCGAGCCCTGAAAACCTCGTGCCACGAACCGAAAGATGGTTACTGACCAACAGTACCGGAGCCGAGGTGAATCAGCGCGAAAGACAACGACCTTCAGCGGTCACGCCGGGGCGCGGCGTTGACCGGCGGTGGCCTCGATCAGTTCGTAGGCCAGGTCGAAGTGGACGCCGTCGGGATTGCTCAGCCCCTTCTCCGCGTACCACGAGGCGTCGGCCTCCGGATGGGGGCCGCTGACCCCGACCCGGCCCTTGCCGTACGGCGCGACGACGACGGCGGCCGTTCCGTTGGGGTAGGTCGCCAGGACGGTGGCGTCGGCGCCCTTGTCCAGGACGAACGCCGGCCCGTCCTGGAAGTACATGTGCCGCGGCTTGCCCCGCCAGCCGACCTCGACCACAGTGTCTCGGCCGTCGGGGACCGAGGCACCAGGAGTGCTGGTGTACCCGCGGGTGTCACCGGGCAGCAGATCGAAGCCCGGCTCACGCCCGGCCAGATAGGCGCCGAAGCACAGGCCCAGGTAGCTGCCGCCGTCGCGGACCCAGTCGCGGATCACCCCGGCGGAATCGCGCAGGTGCCGCCAGGTTCCGTCGAGGTCGGCGCCACCACCGGGCTGGACGTACAGGTCCGCTCCGGCCAGTGCGGTGGCGGTCAGCGGAGTCCCGGTGCCGGGGCCCACGTACTCGACCCGGAACGGCTTCGGTGCCCGGCGCAGCAGCGCGGCGATCGTCGGCGCGCAGTCGGGGCAGCCCTGCGGTCCGCTGTAGACCAGCGCGAGAGGCGGCTCGACGCTCCTCTCCTCGGCTTCCGACCGCGCGCAGCCGGCGGCCAGCAGGGCGGCGGCCGGAAGGATGCCGAACAACAGCCGTCGCCGGTCCACAACGGACGGACGGTCGTCGGTACCCGGTTCCCTGCCGCGCATGGCTTCTTTCCTCTTCTTCCCGGTCCGGACCGCACCGGCGGAGCCAAGGTTCGGCGGACGCCCTCCGGCGAAGTCCGGCGCACCCCGGCAACCGCGCTGCGTTGGTTCCATCACTACACGGAGCCGCGGCGTCCGTCCTCTCCGGACCGGATACAGGCCCTTTCGGCCAGAACGGTCTGCTCGAACTTCCCGAGGGTCAGCCGGCGGCTACGAGCTCCCCGGAAGCATGCCGGGAACCGCCGCACCCGAGCCGCGCGAGTGCCGGTGGAACCGGGCGATCTCGGGCGGGTGCACGACGAAGGGGCGCATCATGCCCTCGTCCTCGTGGTCGAGGATGTGGCAGTGGTACATGAACTCGCCGGTGGCGCCCTCGAACCGGCCGGCGACCCTGATCCACTCACCCGCCCACAGCGCGAAGGTGTCCTTCCAGCCTTCCTCGTGCTTCTCGATCGGCGGCCCGGCGCCCGGTGCGGGCAGCGGCCGGGTCGTGCCGCCCGCCGCGACGTCGAAGGCCCTCAGGTCGCCGAACTTCCACCGGGTCAGCAGCTGGAACCGCGCCAGGTGGATGTGCATCGGGTGCGGGGCCCCGCCGAGCTGGATCAGGTTCCACACAACCCATCGACCGCGCTCGACGAAGATCGACGTCGTGTCGTCGAACAGGCGCGCGACCGTCCGGAACGTGCGCACCCGCCCGGAGGCCGGATCGGTGAGCTGGATGATCCCCTCCGCCGGGAAGCGCGCAGGCAGCTCGCCCGGTTCGGTGATCTCCGCCAGCTCCCACATTTCCGGATGCGGCCTGCCCGCCGCACCGGGCGGGGTCGTGGCCACGAAGACCTCGTCGTGGTCTTCCGGCACGGCCACCTCGTGTCCTAACCGGACGTACGATGTGGACAGCCGGGCCGGTGGCTCGAAGCGGTCGCCGCGGCCGCGGCTCTCGACCCGGAACTCCATGATGTCTGGCTCGACCGAGGCGCCGGTGTTGACCAGGCGCAGGCGCTGCCCCCGGAATCCGCCGAAGTCGATCAGCAGGTCGGCACGCTCGGCAGGGGTGAGGGTCAGCCCGCCTGCCGGGACCGCCGCCGGGGCGGGCAGCAGGCCGACGTCCGTGCCCGCGATGCGGACGGCGTCGTTGCGCACGACGCCCGCCTCGTCGACCAGATCGAGGCGGAAGAACCGGCCGTTCGCCGCGTTGAGCACCCGAAAGCGGTACCAGCGCGCGCCGACGTCGAGATGCGGCCAGATGACGCCGTTGACGAGCGTGAACGGGCCGGTGACCGGAGCCGTGGTGCCGGACGCGGGCAGGTACTGGAACTTGTAGAGCAGCCTGCCGGTCAGCGCGCCGGTCGCCGGGTCGGTGTCGAGGTTGCGGTCGGTGATGATCAGCGGGATCTCGTGGTCGCCGCCGGGCAGCCGCAGGCGGTCCTCCTCGTCGTCGCGGATCAGGTACAAACCCGCGAGTCCGGAGTGGACGGTGAACCGCGTCACGGCCATCGCGTGGTCGTGGTACCAGAGGGCGGTGGCCGCCTGGCGGTTCGGGTACTCGGCGAGCTGCGTCTCCCCCGGCGACAGGCCGTTGTGCGCCCAGCCGTCGTTGCCGCCGTTCGTCAGCGCGCCGTGCAGGTGCACGACGGTCCACGGTGGCAGCTCGGCGACACCGTCGATCAGCTCCACCCCGGCGGGCAGGCCGCCGTCCGGGTTGCGGTAGCCGGGCAGATTCGCCGGCGTCGGCTGCGCGTAGGGCGCCCGCACCGCCACGAGCGGGACCGTGCCCCGGAGCTCGTTGGCCCACGCGACCCGCAGCCGCCTGCCGGCGCGTACTTCGATGGTCGGACCGGGAAACCGTCCCTCATAAGTCCAGAGCGTGGTCTCGGGCAGCTGGGAGTGCAGCCGCCGCCGCGCGGTGGTCGTCGTGATCGTGAGCTCGTCCCGGTGCCGCCGCGAAGAGACCCGGATCGTCGGCGGAATCCGTAGCGGGTCGAGGAACTTGGTGAGGCCGAAGTTCGGTGCCGGGCCCGTCGCCCCCGTGGCACCCGAACCCAGCCCGCTCACGCCTGTCCCCGACTCCGCACCGGACTCCTCGCGCCGGCGGCTACCAGGTGACCGGCAGTTCGGTCAGGACCTGGAATCCCGCGGTGGGATTGAACGGGATTTCCCCGGCCGGAGCAGCGAGACGCAGGCCGGGGAGCCGCCGGATCAGGGTGCCGAGCGCGATTTCCATCGTGACGCGGGCGAGGTTCTGCCCGAGGCACTGGTGGGCCCCGAAGCCGAAGGAGACGTGGTCCCTGGCCGAGGCGCGGTGCCAGGCGAGGGAGTCCGGCGTCTCGTAGACGTTCTCGTCGCGGTTGATGAGCGAGGTTATGAAGAACACGCCGTCGCCCTTGCGGATGGTGGTGCCCTCGACCTCGATGTCGTCCGTGGCCAATCGCGACACACCGTCGGGAATGGACAGGAGCCGCAGCAGCTCGTCCACGGCGGTGGGCAGCAGCGAGGGGTCGGCGCGCAGCTCGGCGAGCCGCTCGGGGTTCTGGAGCAGGACGAACATGCTGAGCGAGATCATGGTCCCTGTGGTGCCGTGGCCGCCCGCCACCTGCAGGACCAGCGTCGAGATCAGCTCTTCGCCACGCACCTCGCCCACATCGGCCGCGCCGCCTCGCCCCGCGAGGAGGTCGTCGAGGACCCCGTCGCCGGGGTTCCGCCGCTTCCGCGCGATCAGCTTGTCCATGTAAGCCATGAGTTCGTCGTAGGCCTCGTTGGCGTTCGGGCCTGCCGCGAGCTGGTGCGACACCTTCTCGAAGAAATCGTGGTCCTCGTCCGGGATGCCCATCAGGCGGTACAGGATCGTCACCGGCACCGGTGCCGCGAAGGCGGGGATCAGATCCGCGGGAGCACCGTTCCCGAGCATGCGCTCCAGCTGCCGGTCGACGATCTCCTGGATCATCGGCCGCTGGGCGTTGATCCGCCTGAGCGTGAAGCTGGGGATCAGCATCTTGCGCCGGGCGCTGTGCACCGCGCCGTCCACGCCCACCAGGGCGGTGACGATCTTCATGACCTTCTGCTGGACGTCGCTGACGGTGGCGGCGATGACCGGGAACATCATGGGCCACGCCGGGTTGGTGCGGTCGCTGGAGATGCGGGGGTCGGTCAGGAGCCGGCGGGCCATGTCGCGGCTGGTGATCGCCCAGACACGCCTGCCGTCGTAGAGGGCGACCTGGGCGAGTGGCCGCTCCGCCGCCAGCGGCAGGTAGGCAGGCGCCGGCTGGTAGGGGCAGGTGCGGTCCTGCGGGAACACAACGGTTTCAGTCATGCGGGAACCTCCGAACAACCAATACGGTGACGTGTGGGTGACCGATGCCCTAGTTCGTGAAGTCCGCCTTGTGGTCCACCGCCCACTCGGCGAAGGTCCGCGCCGGCTTGCCGAGCAGCTTTTCGACGGTGCCGTCGATCTCGGCGGGCCCTTCGAGCGCCTCCTCGTAGTAGCGGATCCTGGTCTCGATGATCCCCGCCGTGTCCGTCCGGCCGATCGTCCCCTCGTCGACCAGTTCCTCGACACGATTCCCGATCCGGCCGCGGAACTCGGCGCGCGCGGCGTCACCCGTGAGGTCCTCGAACGCGATCTCGCGGCCGATCGCCTGACCGATGAGGGCGATCTGTTCGGCCTGGGTGATGCTGTCGCCGCCGGTGATGTGATACGCCGCGCCGGCGTGGCCGTCCTCCAGCAAGGGCAAGGCGCTGACTTCGGCGATGTCCCGTTCGTGGATGGAGGACAGATACGAGTGCGCGTAGAGGATCCGTACCGGCTCTCCGTCCTTAATGGACTGTGCCCACTGCAGGGAGTTCGCGGCGAACGCGCCTGGCCGCACGAACGTCCACGCCAGGCCGGATCGCGCGATCGTGTCCTCCACCGACCGATGCCACCGGGCGATCCAGTGGTCCGGATCGCGGCCGTCCCCGACGGCCAGGGAGGACAGGAGCACGGCGTGCTCGACACCGGCGGCCTTCGCGGCCTCGACCACGCCGTCGATGCCGGCGGGCTGGGTGTACAGGAAGACCTTCTCCACCCCTTGCAAGGCTTGCTCGAACGTCTTCGGGTCGGTGAGATCCACCCGGCGGACATCGACCTCCGCCGGCAGGTCGAGCGACGCCGGGTCGCGGGAGGTCGCCCGCACGTCCACTCCGGCGCGTACCAGCAGATCCACGACGTTACGGCCGACGTTGCCGGTCGCACCGGTCACCAGAACCGTCATGATTCTCCCCCTGTCCAGCTCGGCGTTCTCGGACCCGCTGCGCGGTGGTGTGAGGGGGCCGCCCCGGCGGCCCGTTCGACGCGGACATCGGCGCGGCTCAGCCCTTCGGCCGGATCGGGTGGGACATCGGATTTCCCTTGTGACGCAAGCCGAAACCCTCCCCGATCGCCAGCGACCCGTACAGTCCTTCCGGAGGCTATGACGGACGGCGCCGACCCGGCATCCCTCACTCTGGTAGAACCACCGCGCGGCTCCCCGGCAAGCGCTTCCCTTACCGGGTTCCGGCGATCGGATGCGCGCCCCGTTTCCGCGCCGTGCCCGTATGTCTTTCCGCTTTTCGACAGGGCCGATTGCCCGAAAGGGCACCTCCGTATCGCCGCACCGGACGCGTCGAGGATCTCGTGACGCCGACAGCCGGACTGCCTTTCCACACTCGGCCGTCCTACCCGAAAGGGCAGTCGCAGCGCAGGAGAGTCGTCACCCCCGAAAAATCACCCACGAACCGATTATCGACACGAGGCCACCCCGAGGTGATCCAGACCACAGCAACCGCACCTCATGGCCTCCTCGGACATCTTTGCCGGCGAGTTCGCACCACAGCGCAAATGCACGAGCACAATTCAAGGGGACTGAAATGGGCATCACCACGAAGGCGATCCAGCGCGGCGCGATGACCGTCGCCGCGGTGGCGGCGGTGGGCGCACTGGGGGCGTGCTCGTCCGGGCAGCAGGGCAATCCCGCTCCGGCTCCGCAGGGCACCGTCGGCAACGGCGTCGGCGTCGGCACGGCCCCGAACGCCGGGACCAGCCATGGCGCGGAGGCGAAGGGCACCCCGGCCGCCGACGGCAGCGGCTCCGCCAACGCCGGTGGTCACCCGAACTGCACGAACCTGAAGGTGACGGACAAGTCGCCGGACCTGGTGCCCGGCAGCACCACACAGATGCGGTTCCAGCTCCTGCTGACCAATCAGGGCAGCGCGCCCTGCATCGTGCGGGGCTTCCCCGGCGTCCGCCTCACCGGCGACGACGGCACCGGCTGGGATCTGGCCCGCACCGGCGCGCCCGTCACCCCGGTGCTGCTCGGCCACGGTGAGCACGCCACCGCCGACCTCACCTACGCCACCGCGGCGCCCATCACCGGCACCGGTTCCGGTTCCGGCGCCGATTCCGGCTGGCACCCCACCACCATGACCGTGACCCCGCCCAACAGCACCAACACCCAGACCCTGGCCTGGGTCGACGGCGTGGGCCTCGCCAAGCAGGACGGCGCCACCCACCCCGGCACCTACATCGGCCCCGCCCAGCCCAGCGGCGCCAAATAACAGACCCACTACCGGAAAACACCCGAAAACCAAGGGGGAAGACGTGAGCAAGCGAGCCGATTTCTACGACGCTCCGGCGCACGACTATCTGCGTTACTGGGACGGCCGCGACTACGAGAACGCGGCCGAACAGGCCGCGATCCGCAGGCTGCTGAACGGCAGGCGCTTCGAGCACGCCGCCGACGTCGGTGGCGGTTACGGCAGGCTGTGCGTGCTGTTGCAGGAGTTCGCCGACCGCGTGACGCTGGCCGAGCCCAGCAGCAGGCAGCTCGACATCGCCGCGACCTTCCTGGCCGGTCATCCTCGTATCGAGCACCGCCTGATGCAGGCCGACGCGCTGGCGTTCGAAGACGATTCCCTGGACCTGCTCACGATGATCCGCGTGATGCACCACCTTCCCGAGCCCGGCACCGAGTTCGCCGAGATCGCCAGGGTGCTGCGGCCCGGCGGCACCGCGGTGATCGAAGTGGCCAACCTGGCGCACGCCCGCAACCGGGTGCGGTATCTGCTGAAGGGCAGGCGGATCCCACACCTGCCGGTGGACATCCGGTCACCGGAGAACCGGCACGACGACGAGATCGCCTTCGTCAACCACAATCCGCGCACGGTCATCGAGCAACTGACCAGGGCAGGCCTGCGGACCGAGCGCGTGCTCTCGGTGTCCAACCTGCGCAGCACCGCCCTGAAAAAGGTGCTGTCGCACCGGGTTCACCTGGCGGCCGAGGTCGCCAGCCAGCAGATGCTCGCCAGGACCTTCTTCGGCCCCAGCGTCTTTCTGTTGCTGCGCAAGGATTGACCCCGCCCCGGAAACGCGACGCCGAACCGGACACGTCCTGACGAGCGCAGGGCGTGCCCGGTTCGGCGCAACCTGTGACCTGCGCGAGGGGCATGAGCCCGCAATGGCGAACTAAGTTCGTCCCGGGTTAGAGTGACACCATGCCCGCCGACCCCGGACAGCGCCGTGCCCGCCGTGCGGCCCGCCACGCCCAGCTCCCCGCGGACTCCCCGCCGCCGGCTTCGCGCAAGGCGCCCATCACGGCCGAGCGGATCACCGATGCCGCGCTGCGGGTCATCGCCACCGAGGGTTACGACGCGCTGACGATCCGCCGGGTCGCCGCCGTGCTCGACACCGGGCCGTCCTCGCTGTACGCGCACATCGTCAACAAGGAGGATCTCGACGAACTGCTCATCGCCCGGCTCTGCTCCGAGATCGCACTCCCCGAACCCGATCCCGGCTCGTGGCGGCAGCAGCTTCTCGACGTCTACGCCCAGCTGCGCGACCTGTACCTGAAGTACCCCGGCATCCCCCGCGCCGCGCTGGCCATGGTCCCCACGCACCTCGAAACACTGCGGGTCAGCGAAGGAATCCTGGCGATCCTGCTCGCCGGCGGCATCGAACCACAGCGCGCCGCATGGGCCCTCGACGCGCTCACGCTCTACGTCAGCGCCTACGCTTTGGAACGCTCACTTGTCCGGCAGCGGCAGCAAAACCACGACGGCGACTGGGTCCTCAGCCGCGAAGAGCTCGTCGAGCGATTCACCGCCCTGCCCGCCGACAGCTTCCCCCACACGCGACGCCACGCGGCCGAACTGACCTCCGGTACCGGGCACGACCGATTCGACTTCACGCTCGCCCTGATCATCGACAATCTCACCGGCGGCTAGCTCGCCCTCGCGCCCCGGCGGACCGTCCGAAGTGGATGATCCGAGCCCAGTGACTTCAGTTGTCATTGCTACACAACGAATCCTCCCGGCCGAAACCGCCGCCCGACCGCCGGATCACGATTCGATGGAGGCGAGTAACAGGCCACTGCGGACCGTCGACGTAGGGGCGGACCGCGCGGCGTGCCGCAGGCACCTCGACCGCGGCTGTCGGATATTTCCGCTCAGCGAGGCCATCCGGTCTCCCGAGGAGCTGGTGATCGATGCGCAAGAACGTCATCGTGGGCGTGGTGCTGGCCGTGCTGCTCGCCGCCGGATGCTACCCGCGGCCCGATCCCGCCCCGCCCGCACCACCACGCCCACCGGTGTACACCGCACAGGACGCCTGGGTGTCCGCCCTGATCGCCGACGCCCAGCAGGGCAGGGACGCCGATATCGCGGTCATCCCGCCCCCGCAGTACGACATGATGCTCGCGCAACTGCGGCAATGGGCTCCCGCACCGGCCGCCCTGGTCGCCCAGCTCCGGGCGGTGAACCCGCGCTGGCCCGTCACCGCGAGCGATCTGCAGACGTTCACCACCGCCTGGTGCCGGGTGGACGTCGCAGGCTCCACCAACTTCCTGCTCGGCCGCATCCCCGGCGCCGGCCTGGCCACCCTGCCCGCGCTCAACCAGTTGCTCGGGGTGCTGGCGCAGACCTGCCCCGGCGCCTTTCCGCAGGCGCTGGACTGGACGAACCAGGTCTTCGTGCACTACACGACGACCAACCAGCGGATGATCAACGCGGCGTCCGTACCACGCCTCCCGCCGAATCCCCAGCGATCCGCGGTCCTGAACGCCATCTCGGGCAAGGTCTGCGACGCGCTCCATACCGGGCTGAGCGCCAAGATCGCCGCGAAGATCCGCAACGCCAAGGCGAACTTTCTGGTGACCACCGCGCTCGAAGTCGGGATGACCTTCTGCCCGGACGCGGTGCAGGGCGTCATCGCGTAGCCGGCGGGCGCTCGGGCCCGCCGTCGCGGACCGGACACTGTGGACAGTCGCGTCCCGCGTGGACTGGCCCCTTGTGGACGAGAACTCCTTGGCGCAACATAGGAACCACGACGGGGAACCGGAGCGGCTGCACCGAGCCGCACCGTGTCCCCGGCACCCCTGACCACGCCGGTGCGGGCGGGCCGCGGAACCGACCCCCCGCCCGCGCCGGCCCCCGAACCAGCCGTCCGGCAAGGGATGTCACACCATCCGCAGGACGACCTTGCCGAGCTTGCCCGGCGAACCCAACCGGTCGTAGGCGTCGAGCGCCCGCTCCAACGGGTAGACGCCGTCGATCGGGATCGTGAGCTGTTTCGCCGTGAGGGCACCGAAAAGCCCTTCACGCACCCGGTTCGCGAGCGTGGTCTTCTCGTTCGTGCTCCTGGCCCGGATGGTCGAGCCGAGCACCCGGCCGCGCCGCCGCATGAGGTCGAACAACCGCAACGACACTTCCTCCCCCGCGCCGACGCCGATGACCAGGATCCGGCCGTACGGCTTGAGCCACTCCACGCGCCGCATACAGTCCGGGCCACCGACCAGTTCGACGACGATGTCGTACGGGCCGTTTTCCTCTTCCTGGTCCGGAGTCACGACCGCCGCCCCCGGCACCAGCTCGCGAACGCCGTCGTGCAGATCCGCGCGACGCACACTCGCGACGACTTCGGCCCCGGCGAGCGCGGCGACCTGCACCATCGCGGTCCCGACCCCGCCCGCCGCGCCGGTGACCAGTACCCGGTCGCCGGGCCGCACCCCGGCCTGGTCGACGAGCCCGTCCCAGGCGGTGCTGAACGCCTCGGGAAACCCGGCGGCGTGGACGTCGTCGAGGGTGTCCGGGACGGGCAGCAGCAGGCCGGCGGGAACCGCGAGCCGCTCGGCGTGCCCGCCGCCGCCCACCACCGCCATGACCCGGTCCCCCGGCCCCCAGCCGGACACCTCCGGGCCGGTCTCCTCGATCACCCCGGCGATCTCCAGCCCGGGGATGTCCGCGGGCCACCCCGCCGGGGCCGGGTAGGTTCCCCGCGCCTGCTGCAGATCCGCCGCGTTCAGCCCGGCCGCGTGGATCCGGACGACCACCTGCTCCCCCGAGGCGACCGGCTCGGCCACCTCGCCGAGTGCGAACCGGCCGTCCGTGATCCTTACCGCACGCATGCGCGTCCACTCCCTTCGGCCGCCTCGGGCGGCGTACCCTTGCCCGCCCCCGGATGACGAGAACCGGTTGGCGGGCAAGCCTTTCCTCACCACACCACAGTACGGCTCAGGCGCGCTTGCCGAACTTCGAGCGAGCCCACAGGTAGCCGGCGACGGCGATGCCGAGCGACCAGGCGATCGCGGCCAGGGTCTGGCCGAGGTTCGGCGCGCCGGTGAAGAAGCCGCGCAGGGATTCGATGATCGAGGTGAAGGGCTGGTACTTCGCGAATTCCCGGACGCCGGGGCCCATCTTGTCGGCGGGGACGATCGCGCTGCTGAAGAACGGCAGCATGATCAGCGGCACGGTGGCGAACCCCGCGGACTCCTGCGTTTTCGCGGCCAGCCCGGAGGCGACGGTGAGCCAGCTGACGGCGAGGACCACGAGCAGGAGCACGCCGACGGCGGCCAGCCACTGCGCGAAGGAAGCGGCCGGGCTGAAGCCGAACAGGAAGGCCACGCCGAGGATGGCGGCCAGCGCGAACGTGGTACGCACCATGGTGGACACCACGTGCCCGGTCAGGACGGCGCCGCGGGAGACGTCCATGACCTTGAAGCGGTTGATGATGCCGGTGGTCATGTCGGAGTTGACCGCGACCGCGGTGGCCGACAGGCCGTAGGCGATGGCCATCATCAGCATGCCCGGCGTGGCGTAATCGATGTAGTCGCCGCCACCGACGTTGAACGCGTCGCCGAAGACGTACACGAACATCAGCATCATGATGATCGGCATGAAGATCGCGTTGAACATCGCGACCGGATTGCGCAGGGTGTGCTTGAAGTTGCGGCGAAGCATGATCGCCGAAGCGCTGCTCATCGAAGGGCCTCCGTCTGGGACTCGGTGCTCGAATGACCGGTGAGGGAAAGGAAAACGTCGTCGAGGTCCGGCATCCGCACGGTGAACTCCTCGACCTCGATGGCGTACTCGTCGAGCCGGTCCAGCAAGGCGCGCAGCGACTTGTTGCTACCGTCGCTGGGCACCCGCAGGATGAGGCTCTCCGCGTCGGGAGTGGCGCCCGCCAGCACCCTGGCCGCGGCGTCCAGCTGCGTGGCGCCGGCGAACCGCAGGTGCACGTGGCCGCCGGGGATCCGGCGCTTGAGCTGCCCCGGAGTGCCCTCGGCGACCAGCTTGCCCTGGTCGAGCACGGCGATCCGGTCGGCCAGCTGGTCGGCCTCCTCGAGGTACTGCGTGGTGAGGAAGATCGTGATGCCGTCGGCCGCCAGCTCGCGGACGATCGTCCACATCGTCCGGCGGCTGCGCGGGTCCAGACCGGTGGTCGGCTCGTCCAGGAAGATGATCCGGGGCCTGCCGACCAGGGTCATCGCCAGGTCGAGTTTGCGGCGCATCCCCCCGGAGTACGTCGACGCACGCTTGTCCGCCGACCCGGCCAGATCGAACCGCCGCAGCAGGTGCTCGACGACGCCTTGCCCCTCGTTTCCCTTGAGGCGGTGCAGGTCCGCCATCAGCCGCAGGTTCTCGCGGCCGGTCAGCAGCTCGTCCACGGAGGCGAACTGGCCGGTGACGCCGATGGCCGAGCGGACCTTCTTGGTCTCGGTCGCGACGTCGTACCCGGCGACACGCGCCGTCCCACTGTCCATTTTGAGCAACGTGGTCAGCACGTTCACGGTCGTGGTCTTGCCGGCCCCGTTCGGGCCGAGCAGCGAAAAGATCGTCCCCGTCCGCACATCCAGATCAATGCCGCCGAGCACGACTTTGTCCTTGTAGGCCTTCTTGAGCCCCGAAGTCGTAATCGCTGAACTTGTCATGGCAGCGACTTTGCCCAGCCGCCCTGACACCGCCCTGTTCTCGCCCTGACACGGGCACTGACACGGTGTTTTGCCTGGTCAGTGAGCGAGCGCCGCCTCGGCCAGCTCGCGCCAGTCCGCTTTCGCACCCTCCTGCGCAGCCTCGGCGAACCGCGTGTCTCCGAGGTGCTCCCGCGCGACCCGTTCGATCCGGGCGACGTCCGGCTGGGAACGATCCGGCAGTCCACGCACAGCCGTGCTCGCCGCGAGCAGCCGCACGGCCTGCTCGTACTCTTCACGACGCGACGCCAGGTCCGCGATCCCGACGAGGACACCCGCGATCAGGGGCGCGTGCCCTCCCGCCAAGGCGGCCTGGAAGGCCGCGTCCCGATGGTCCCGGGCCTTGCCGAGATCCTCGGCGAGGTAACCGAGCAGGTCCTGGGTCACCGCGCGGACCTGCGCGCGCTCGGCGTTGTCGCCCAGCAGGTCCGTCGCGACGTCGAGCTGCCGCCTCGCCTGCTCGGCGTCGCCGCCACAACGCGCGAGCTCGGCCTTCGCCAGTGCCAGCTCGACCAGTGCCTCCGGCCAGGCGACCCGTTCCGCGTACCGCTGTGCCTCCGCCATGGCGGCCGCGCTCGCTTCCAGATCCCCCAGCAGCCAGTACAACTGCGCCTGCCGCGAACGCAGCGGCACGACGTCCTCGATCGCGCCGACCTCGGTGATGACCGTGATCGCGTGTTCGTAGTACTCGCACGCACCGGCGAAATCGCCCCGCATCGCGACCCGGGGCGCCAGCTCGGTCAGGGCGAACGAAATCCCCCACCGATCACCGAGCGCACGGAACTCGGCCAGCGC
Source organism: Amycolatopsis sp. NPDC059021 (assembly GCF_042739895.1). Classification (NCBI taxonomy): domain Bacteria; kingdom Bacillati; phylum Actinomycetota; class Actinomycetes; order Pseudonocardiales; family Pseudonocardiaceae; genus Amycolatopsis; species Amycolatopsis sp. NPDC059021. The sequence continues at coordinate 48,034 of NZ_JBHYIQ010000010.1, read as the reverse complement.
CGTTTCGAGGCACGCCTCCGCCTCCTGCCCTTCGTGGCCGAGGGTGATCCGCGTCTTGCCGAGATGCAGCCGGGCGAGGGCACGAACCCACGGGTCCTCGTCGTCCAGCACGGCTTCCCACGCCGACAGGAAGGCGTCCGGCGCCCGCACCATGCGTTCCAGCGCGGGCACGACTCCCAGCGCCGGGTGATATCCGCCCGGAATCCGCTTGGTGATTTCGTAAACCTTGTGGATCCACTCGGCCGCCTCGTGCTGGTCGCTCCGCCCGGAGACGACGAACATGGAGACGAGGGCGTACACCACGGCCCGGATCTCGTCGGCCACCTCGCCGGGCAGCGCGACGGCCGCCATGATCAGCTCGTTGCCCTCGGCCTTGTGCCCGCCGAGCCACCAGTACCAGCCGGCGGCCGCGGCCAGCCGCATCGCGCCGTCCGTCTCACCGGCGGCGAGCGCACCCCGCATCGCGGCGGCGATGTTGTCGTGCTCGGCCTCGAGCACGGCGAGCCATTCGAGTTGCTCGGCGCGCCGAAGCCGGGGCTCCGCGGTTTCGGCGAGTTCGGTGAAGTACGCGAGATGCGCACGGCGAGTCGCCTCCGCTTCCCCCGCCTCCGCCAGACGCTGCTCGGCGTACTCCTTGATCGTGCCGAGCATCCGGTAGCGCGGCGCCTCCTCGCCCTCGACGACCACCAGCGATTTCTCGGTCAGCGTGGTCAGCAGTTCAAGTACATCGGTGTTCTTCCCGCCCCCCTGCCCTTCGGGCCCACCCCCCGTACTCTCCTCGGCGCAGACCTGCTCGGCCGCTTCCAGGCCCGCGCCGCCGGAGAACACCGAAAGCCTGCGCAGGACCACACGTTCGGCGTCGGTGAGCAGCTCCCAGCTCCAGTCGATCACCGCACGCAGCGTCCGGTGCCGCGGCAGCGCTGTCCGGCTGCCCCCGGTCAGCAGCCGGAACCGGTCGTCGAGCCGGTGGGCGACCTGATCGAGGGTCATGGTGCGCAACCTGGCCGCGGCGAGTTCGATCGCCAGCGGCATCCCGTCCAGCGCCCGGCAGACGCGCGCCAGCGTGCGGACGTCGGTCGCATCGGTGGCGAGATCCTTGCGCACCGCACCGGCCCGATCCCGCAGCAACCGCACGGCCGGAGCGGCCTCGATCTCGGCGGGATCGGCGTCCTCCGCCGGCAGCGCCAAGGGCGCGACCTGCCACAGTGCCTCGCCGGTGATGCCGAGGGGCTCCCGGCTCGTCGCGAGGATCCGCAGCCTGCGGCATTCCCCGAGCAGCCGATGGGCGACCGTCGCCGCAGACTCGATCACGTGCTCGCAGTTGTCCAGTACCAGCACCATCTCCCGGTCCCGGACCGCGGCGACGACCCGCTCCACCGGCTCCGCGTCCGGTGCGTCGCCGAGCAGCGCGTCCCGCAGCCGGAGCGCCGCCAGCACCGCCTGTGCGACATCTCCTCCGGCGCCCAGCGGCGCGAGTTCGACCAGCCAGGCGCCGTCCGGCAGGCCACCCAGCAGCGTGCGCGCGGTTTCCGTGGCCAGCCGGGTCTTCCCCGAGCCACCCGGCCCGATCAGGGTGACGAGCCGATGCCCGGCGACGAGTTCGCGGACCGCGGCGACGTCGGTTTCCTTGCCGACGAAGCTGGTCAGCTCGGCACGCAGGTTGGTCTTCGGGGTCTCCCGCCGTACCAGCTCGCCGCGAAGCAGCGCGACGTGCAGTGCGGCCAGTTCGGGTGACGGGTCGACGCCCAGCTCGTCGGCCAGGGTTTCCCTCAGGCGCTCGTACACACGCAGCGCGTCGGTGTCGCGACCCGTCGCGACGAGGGCCCGCATCAGCGCGGCGACCAGCCGTTCCCGTACCGGATGCGCGGCCACCAGATCGGTCAGTTCCGTGACCAGCCCGGCACCGCGGCCGGACTCGATCTCCGCGTCGAACCGGTCCTCCATGGCCGCCAGGCGCAGCCCTTCGAGCCGGGTCACCGCCGCGTCGAACGCCCCGCTCTCCTGCAGGCCGACGTCCTGCATGGCCGCGCCACGCCACAGGGCGAGGGCCTCGCGCAGCAGCCGGGGATCCTCGTCCTTGCGGGCCTTGCCGATGAGCCGTTCGAACCGCACCGCGTCGACGGCGTCGGGCTCCACCCGCAGCCGGTAGCCGTCCGGCTGGCCGTCGACCACACCTTCCGGTAGCGCTTTCCGCAGCCGGGAAACCAAGCGCTGCAAGGCGTTCGCCGCGTCGGCGGGCGGCGCTTCACCCCAGATCCAGTCGACGAGCGTCGCCTTCGGGACCACCCGGCCCGGGTCGAGCGCGAGGGCGGCCAGCAGCCCGCGCAGCCGGGCGCCCGGCACGTCGGCCACACCGCCGTCGTCCGTACGCACCTCGAATGGCCCCAGTATCCCGATCTGCACCCGGCCGATTTTGCCATGGCCGATGTCCGGGCCTCTGGGCGCTGGCCCGGCTCGGCCGGTGTCAGGGGCGTGTCAGGCGTGTGTCAGCTCCCCCGGCGACTGTGCTCACAACACGCCACGAAAGGAACTTCGATGAGCCAGACAGCCGACATCCCGCACGGCCTCCCGATGGAGCGCGACGCGGGCCCGTTCGACCCGCCCCGTGAGATCACCCGGCTGCGCGAGACGCGTCCGGTCAGTCCCCTGATCTTCCCCGACGGTCACGAGGGCTGGCTGGTCACCGGCTACGACGAGGTCCGCCAGCTGATGGCCGACACCCGGTTCAGCTCGCGTCAGGACCTCGGCGTCGTCCACGTGCCGTACGAGACTCCCGGCATGCCCGTGGCCACCGAACCGTCGCCGACGATGCCGGGCGTGTTCATCGCCATGGACCCGCCGGACCACACGCGGCTGCGGCGCAAGCTGACCGGCGCCTTCACCGTGCGGCGCATGAAGCAGCTCGAAGAACAGATCGTCGACATCGCCGAGCAGCAGCTGGACCACGTCGCGAGCCTGACCCCGCCGATCGACCTGGTCAAGGAGTTCGCGCTGCCGGTGCCGTCGCTGGTGATCTGCGAGCTGCTCGGCGTCCCCTACGCCGACCGGGAGACCTTCCAGGCCAACTCCGCCCAGTTCCTGGTCAAGGACCAGACGCTCGAAGAAAAGATGACTGCGCTCGTCGCGTTGAACACCTACCTCGCCGAGCTGGTCACGAGCAAGCGCGCCGACCCGGTCGACGACATCCTGTCCGATCTGGCCCGGGATGAGGACCTCAGCGTCGAGGAACTTGTCGGCATGGCCTTCCTGCTACTGCTCGCGGGCCACGAGACCACCGCGAACATGCTGGCACTGGGCACCTTCGCGCTCCTGGAACACCCCGAACAGCAGGCCGAACTGCGCGCCGACCCGGAACTGATGCCCAATGCCGTCGAGGAACTCCTGCGTTATCTGTCCATTGGCGACATCTTCTACCGCTACGCCACCGAAGACATCGAACTCGGCGGGGAAACCATCCCCGCGGGATCGACCGTCGTCGTCTCCTTGCTCGCCGCCAACCGCGATCCCCGGCGTTTCGACAACCCGGACACCCTCGATCTCCACCGCAAGGCCCGCGGCCACCTGTCCTTCGGCCACGGCGTCCACCAGTGCCTCGGCCAGCAACTGGCCCGCATCGAAATGCGCGCCGGTTTCGACGGACTGCTCCGTCGCTTCCCGGCCCTGAAGCTCGCCATCCCCGCCGGGGAGGTGAAACTCAAGACCGACATGAACATCTACGGCGTCCACGCGCTCCCCGTCACCTGGTGACGTCCCCGGCCGGGGGCCCCCCCCTCCGTGTGCCCGGGGGGGGGGCGGGGCGGGCGCCCCGACGCGCGGAGGCCGGGGGGGGGCGGGCCGAGTGGGGGGGCGGGGGCGAGACC
>NZ_JBHYIQ010000010.1:31039-44164 GCF_042739895.1 Amycolatopsis sp. NPDC059021 | reverse complement strand
CACACCCCGCCCGCCCCCCTCCCCGCCCCCCGCGCCGGGCGCCCCCCCCGCCCGCGCCCCCCCCCCCCCGCGCGGGCCCCCCCCCCCCCCCGGCCCGGCTACCGGAACAGCCGGTCGCCGGGGGTGGCCATGCGATGGGTGGCGCTGTGCCTGCTCACCCACGTCCGGATGGCGGCGATGGACTGGGAGCACTGCCAGCCGTCGTTGTACTCGGTCACCTGATCCTTGGCCCAGCCGGCGATGATGCCGTTGACGCCCGCTTCGCCGAGCAGTTTGTCGACGTACCAAGGATCGTTGTAGTCGGTCGTCCACGAGAACGTCGCCGCGAGGGCGCCGGAGTCGCGGTATCCAGCAGCCTTCTTCAACTCCGAACAGGTGTAATAGCTGGGCTCCGTGCAGTTGCCGAACCCTTTCCTGATGTCGGAATCGCCGTAGTCCATCGCCCGGCGGCCGTTCGGCAGTCCCGCGCCGTGCTTGGCGTAAACGCCCTGCACCGTGGCGAGTGAGCCGGTGGTGGTGATGCCCTCGAGCGTGCCGAGCCTGCCCTGCAGGCTTTGCCAGCCGCGTCCGCCCACGTCCGGGGTGGCGCCGCCGTGGTACTCGTAGAATCCGTACAGCACCTGGATTCCCGCCGCCGTCAGCTTCTGCGCCTTGTCCCGCAGGCCGGCGACACTGCACGCGCGGTTGGGCTGTTCCCCGCAGTAGTTGGGATCCTTGATGTCCAGCCAGACCAGTGACAGCCGCCGTCCCGCGCGTGCCTCGGACACGATCAGGTCGAAGATGCTGTCGGCGCTGGGCCCGTGACGGGTCTCCCCGGCCGAGGAACAATCGTGATAGGCCCGCCATTCGTTCGGGTTGTACCAGGAGCACATGTCGATCTCGACGGCGTTGGCGCCGTGCTTGAGCGCGGCACGCACCCCGTCCAAGGTGTCGACGCGGTGCGCGATGGCATACACCGGCCGCTGCCCGGCGGCCGTGGCCGGGGTGACACCGAGGAATCCGGCCCCGAGAACCGCGCACAAGGCCGTGAGAACCGCCCGGCCGCGACGTCTGTGTCCGAACGCTGTCTCCCTTGTCGTAAAGCTCCGCTTGCCCACCTTCATGAACGCCTCGCTTCACCTTGGTGTCCTGCGTCACACGAGCGCACCGAGCGTCCAGCGCCGCCACCGGGAAGACCAGTCCCTGCCAGCGACTTTGCCCGACCTCACTGCCGTTCTTGCCCGGAAAGGCCAGCCGTTCGGCCGATCGGACGAGCGGTCCACTGTGGAGTGACGCGGTGACGGCCGCCGATGGGCGTGTAACCCGTCCCGTATCTCCTTCTCGGGAGCAAGCACGTGTCGGCCGAGTGACAAGGAGAAGCTGCATGTCAGGGAGAACGGCGGGAATCGGCTTCGCGATGGCAGGCGTGGTGGCGTTGTCCGTGAGCGGGCGCGGTCTGGCCGTCACGTCACCCGCGATGGCGGCCACGACGCACTACACGCTGACCCTCGGCCCGGACGCGGTACAACGGTACGCGGGGATCAACGACAATGGGGATATCATCGGCGTCGGTCAGCAAGCCGGAGCTCAGAACGGGGAAGGCTTCGTCCTCAAGGCGGGCACGACGACGCCGGTGTTCCTTTCAACGGCGGCCGACCCGGGCAATACGCGACAATTCACCACACCGCACGCGATCAACGCCCACGGCGTGGTGGCCGGGGACGTCTTCCCGGCGGGCAGCGCGAACATCCGCCGGGCCACCCGGTGGCCTGCCGCGGGCGCCACCGGCGTCGACCTGGGGGTGGACCCGGATCAGCCCTTCTTCGACGTGGAGGCCACGGGAATCAACGACACCGGCCTGATCGCGGGCAGGACCGTGGACCCGGCCGACAAGGTCACCGCCTGGACGGTGAGCGGGTCCGCGGTCACCCGGCTGCCCAGCCTGCCGGGCGGACTGCAGGCCAGGGCCCTCGCGGTGAACAACACCGGCCTGGTGGTGGGCTCCTCGGCCATCTCGGCGTCCGCGGTGTCCGCCTCCGCGTGGCAGAACGGCCAGGTCCGGAACCTGGGCACGTTGCCGGGTGGCGACTTCGCCGAAGCCGACGCCGTCAACTCGGCCGGCGTCGCCGTGGGCGTCTCCAACACGACGCCGAGCGGCGACGGTATTGGGCTGCACGCGGTCAAGTTCTCCGGCGGGACCGTGACCGACCTGAACATCCCGGGCACCAGCACACTGGCCAACGCCACCGCCACCGCGATCAACGACAGCGGCGTGATCGTCGGCGCGCTGCCCAACGGCGGCGCGTACGTCTACCGGAACGGAGTCGCGACCGACCTGAACACGCTGATCCCGGCCGGCTCGGGGTACCACATCGTCAATGCCACCGGGGTCAACGACAAGGGTGCGATCGTCGGCGTCGCACGGAAAGGATTCGGCGGACGCACCTTCGGCGTGCTGCTCACCCCGGCCGCGTAACCGGCTTGGTTCACGGGTCGGCCGATGCGGCGTCAGCTGTCTGTCCTCAGTGGACACTTATGGTCTTCTTCCTGAGCGCGTTGTTCAGCATCCTTGGCGGAGGCGTGCCGCACGCCTCCGCCAACGACACCGCGGCGCCGCAGCCGCTGGGCAGCGTACCGAATGCCTCTGCCGACGGCGCCGCGGGCAAACCGATCGCCGGGTCACCCCACCGTGCGGTGAAAAGCCTTGCCCACTCGCCGCGTCCGCGTGACATTGGCAGGGGAATATCCGTCTGAGTTCAGGAAGATGTCTGCATGCTTCGTAGCCTTCGCCCAGGCCGCGCCGCTCTGTTCGGTGCCTCGCTCCTGGCGGCCGCGCTCACCGTTCTCACAGCCCCTGCCGCCCAGGCATATACAGCCAAGGCTCCCAACGGGAACCAGGGCTGGAAATCCCATGCCCCCGGTCGCATCACGTGGAACCGGGTCGACACCGATGCGCCGGCATTCGCCGTGACCCTGATGAGGGCGCAACCCCCGTATCACGCCCTCATCTGGCCTCACGTCGACGGCGGAAGCCCCGGGGCGAACCATACTTACCACATCCCGCCACCCCGAGGGGGATGGCCGGTAGGTAGGCACTTCCGGGTCAAGTTGGTCGATGTGAACAAACACGACATCATCTACAGCCAGTCGAGCGAGTTCACCATCACGCCCTAAGAGCGTGTCTCTCCGCAACAACAACTTGCTCTGACACACAACAGAAACAGCGGTCAGTCACAGTTGCGCGTCGGTTTACACACGCCGAGTTTCACTCGATCGTGTCGAACACATGTTCTATCCGACGCGGTATGATGGTGACGTGTCCGAGAATCTGTCCACTCTGGAACCGCCGCAGGAGCTGTGGCGGCGATCCGGTCGTGAACTCGCCGACGAGGTGCGTACGCGACTGGAGGTCATGTGGCGCCTGGACGCCGAGCTTGGTCAGTACCTCGCGGAGATCGACTCTCGTGGTGTGTCCAAACTGTACGGTTATGGATCCACCGCGGCGTGGTTTGCGCACATGGGACGGATGTCGCGTGGTGACGCCAAAAAGTATCTCGATCGTGCCCACGGGTTGAATCCCGGCCGTAACATCGACGGTACCGAACTCCCCGCGGTGGCGCCCGCAACCGGCGCCGCCGCGCTCGACGGTGAGATCGGTCCGCATCACAGCGAGAAGATCCTCCGGTTCCTGAAGAAGGTGCCGAGCTTTGTGTCCGATGAGGACAGAAGCAAGGCCGAGAAGATTCTGGTGGAGCTGGCTCGTCACGCGTCGCCTCAAGAGGTGGTGAAGGCTGCTGATGAGTTGCTGGCGCGGATGGATCAGGACGGGGAAGAGCCGAAGGATCCGGATCCGCCGGAGCGGAAGCCGGAGTTGCGGGTGCGGCAGCGGAAAGACGGCTGGTTCGACATCGACGGACAGCTCGACCCCATCACCGGAACCCGGCTGAGCACCCTCCTCGATCCGCTGGCCACACCCCGGCCTGCCGGGGAGGACAAGTGGCCGGACCTGCGGTCCCCGTCGCAGCGGTACGGGGAAGCTTTCGGTGAGGCTGTCGCGATGCTCGCCAACGTGCCGGACGTGCCCGGCGGCGACCGCGCCCAACTCCTCGTGACAGTGACACTGGAAGACTTGAAGTCGAAGCTGGGCACCGCCTGCCTGGACATGGTCTCGCAGATCTCCGCCACCGAAGCCCGGATGCTCGCCTGCGACAGCCAGATCATCCCCGCCGTCCTCGGCACCAAGGGCGAACCGCTCGACCTCGGCAGAGCCAAACGCCTCGTCACTCCCGCGCTACGCAAAGCGTTGATCATCCGGGACGGCGGCTGCGCTTTCCCGGGCTGTCATCGCAAGCCCCGGCATTGCGACGCCCACCACGTGCTCGCGTGGATGAACGGCGGACTCACCATCCTCCGGAATCTCGTGCTGCTCTGCAGTACGCATCACCGGCTGCTGCACAAAGCCGATTGGTCGGTCCGGATCGCCGAGGACGGGCTCCCGGAGTTCATTCCGCCAGATTACGTGGATCCGTTACGCACCCCCAGACGCAACATCCTCCACCTACCCATCACCGCATAGGTAGCTTTCCCAGCCCCCCCCCTTGGGATTTTCTCAGTGGGGATGGTGGGGTGTGTTGTGCTGGGGTGAGGCGTGGGGCCCCTGGTGGGACTGGATTTGCGAAGATCAAGTCCGAGGATCCAGAGGGCCCCACGTGAGCACCCCTAATGCCACCCTCGATGTGGCGCACGAGCTGACCCTGTTCGTGGCCGGTGTACTACGTACCGAACGCCGTCGCCGCAAGACCCGCCGCCCGCGGCGGGTCTTGACCCCGTTCCGGCAGGCGGTGCTGGTACTGCGCTGGTTCCGCGACACCATCCCCGGACACCGGCTCGCCACCGACCACAAGATCAGCATCGCCACCGCCTACCGCTACCAGCACGAAGGCATCACCGCCCTAGCAGCCCACGCCCCCGACCTGCACCAAGTCCTCGCCGACCGTCACACCCCGGGGCGACACGCACGTGATCCTGGACGCCACCCTCATCCACACCGACCGCGTCACGGCCACCACCACCAAAACCACAGGAAAAACCGCGGCCAGACCGTGCACCTGTGGTACTCCGGCAAACACCGCGCCTTCGGCGGCAACCTCCCATTCCTGACCACCCCCGACGGGTTCCCGCTCTGGGTCTCCGACGTCGTGCCCGGCTCCCGCAACAACCTCGGCGCCGCCCGCCACCTCAACAGCACCGGCCCACTCTGCGCCACCGCCCGCCACGGCCTGAAACCCCGGCCGACAAGGCCAACCACCCCCGCACACCGACAACCTGCACCACACCCGCCTACGCGCCCTCAGCGAACGCGCCATCTCCACCCTCAAAACCCGCCGGAAACCCTCACCCACATCACCCTCTACCCCAAACACATCGGCATCATCACCCAAGCCGCACTCGTCCTCACCCACCCCGAACACCACAACCGCCACCGAGAAGACCTCAATGGGTTTTTCATCCTGTTGCTACTGTCAGCTGAGGTTGGGCAGGTTGTGGTTGTGCTGCAACGGAATCGCCGAGCGGGCATCGATCGGGGCGGGAACGTGGCGGAGCGCCCGCTGTCTCCCGTCCGGGCATCGACACGTCCTATCGCGGCGGCCACGACTCGTTGGTGCTGGTATCGGCAATGCTGTGCGAAGACGAACGCCGCCGGGCCCAGTCAAACTCAATGAGACCTCCGCGAGCAGGCGGGGCGCTAGTCAACGAAACCCCGATGAAGTCTGCTCAGCAGACGAGCCTGCTGGGCCGCGAGCTCTAGTGAACAGTCCGGATGTGCCCGCCACGGGCGTTCAGGTGGTATAGGTGGGTTTCTGGACAAATCTCACGCTCCGCCGCGTGAGTTCGTCCGGAGTTCGCGGGGAAGGTCGCCGACGTGGTCGGCCTGTGTCTGGATCCGCCGGGTGGTGCTGTCAATCGACGAGAAGACGCACCTCGCCCAGGTTCCCGGTAGGACTGCTGGTGATTCGTCCAGCCTCCACTCCGAGACTTTCGGACATCTGTTCCTTTACCTTCGGGCAACTTCGGCTGACCGGGCGAACTGAGTCCCTGATCGTGCGTCACTGGTGTCGAAATCATGGTCGCGACCGCGGCCGGCGTTCTAGACGGATTCGGAGTGTTCGCATGAAGGTTCTGCGGAAAGCACTTGTCATCGGAGCGGCCGCGGGGCTGGCCGGAATCGCGCTTCTCGGAGGCGTGCTGCACGCCTCCGCCAGCGACACCGCGGCGCCGCAGCCGCTGGGCAGCGTGCTGCACGCCTCCGCCGACGGCGCCGCGGGCACGCAGTCGCTGAGCGGCGTGGTGGAAGCCTCGCACCAGCAGCCGGTGTACGCGATCGCACACCGGGTGGACACCCTCGACGGGATCAACGCCGCGATCAAGCACGGGGCGAACGGCATCGAAGTGGACGTCTGCGCGTGGTGGGACCCGAACGAATGGCGCGCGCACCACGACTGCCCCGACAAAGGCGGGACACGCGAAGGCCCGAACATGGACGACTGGATCGAGCGCGCGATCCAGCAGTCCGGCCCCGACCACAAGCTGCGCATGGTCTGGCTGGACATCAAGGACCCCGACTACTGCGGCGAGCAGCCGAGCCGCGGGTGCAGCGTGGCGGGGCTGCACGACAAGGCGCAGAAACTGGTCCAGTCCGGTATCCAGGTGCTCTACGGCTTCTATGGCTACCACGACGGTGAGAAGGGTGGACGCGGCTGGCAAAGCCTGCTGGGCAGGCTCGGCCCGCTCGAAGGAGTCTCGGTGACCGGCACGGTGAAGTCCGTCGAGGACACCTTCCGCGATCACGGCAAGGGCGGGATACGCGATCACCAGCGCGTCATGGACTACGGGGACACGGACATCGCGAAGGGCTTCGGCGACTGCACCGAGGCCGGCTACAACACCTGCACCGAACTCAAGCACGGCGCGGACGAGCGCGATGCCGGCAAGCTGGGTGCGACGTTCGCCTGGACCACCACCTTCCACGATAAGTCCTATGTGGACAAACTGCTCGGTGTCGCCAAAGTGGACGGCATCATCGCGGGCTACGCCGACAACACCGGGGCGAAGGACTACGCCGACACTCCCGAATGCGTCAAGGCCATCGCACTCGTCCGGGACTGGGTGAGCGCGCACGGCTCGACCCATCACATGGCGAACGCCTCCGATCGGCTGTACCCCGGCCACTGACGCCCCCGCTGCGCTGTCCTCCGAAAAGTCACAGGGCGCCGCAAGCACGAGCGGCTGGTCCAGCACCCGAAGCACACCCGACTTTCAACGGTTTCGCGACGAGCCGGCGGGTATGTCGTCGATGTTCAGCCGCAACCACACGTCGTCGACGAGGACATTCAGCTCAGGGCCCCGGCCGACCGCGTATGCCGTCCTGGGCAAAGGCCGCCCGTTCGGCTGGACCAGCCGGTACTCGCCGGTCACCCGGAACCGGTCGCCGTCCAGGACGCCGGCCACCAGCCGGTCGTGGTCGGGCCGGTAACCGCCGTACAGCGCGACGCGAGAGCCGCCGACCACGAGAGCCTTGGCGCCGCGGACGTCGTTGTGCCATCCCGTCACGGTGTCGTTCTGGACCCGGACGATCGGAAAGTCGTCGTAGTAGCAGGCCCACGCCGTGTCGCCGTCGACGTTGAGTGCGTAGCAGTCCTCGATCGACCCCAACGCGCTGTCGCCGGGCAGAGAAAACCGCCAATCATGGGTCAGGGCGGTGGAGAAGCGCGTCAGCCCACTCGCCCCCAGCGGAGGCCTGCCTTCCGAATGGCCCCAGCCGAAGTTGCCGTAGATCCCTTCGTCGAAGTATCCCACCCACGTCTCGCCCCGGCGCGTGGTCTGCACGTGCTGGATGCCGTCACCGAGGGTCTCCCCGAACACCACCGCTCCGTCGGAGTCGTACACGATCGCGTTGCGGTCCGGCCCTTCCGGCCGCAGCCGGCACCGGGAGCCGACCACGAGCACCCGGCCGTCGGGCAGCGGCTGCACGGAGGGGTAGGCCACCGAAAGAGACGTGATCCGTGCGGCGATGGCCATGTCCGGCGTGTGCACGGTCACGCGTGCCGTCACGGGCCTGGACGTCCGGGGCTCGGGGAAGGTGGCGCCTCCCGGAGCCGTCGTCCGCACCGTGAGTTCCGACAGGTCCTCCGGCGCCGCCCACAGCGCCATGACCTCGCCCGACGGGCCGGCCGACGCGGACACCAGCTCATCGCCCGCTTGCGGCGCCACGAGCCGCGCATGGTGACGGGCTCGGAGAGTCGCCCGCCGTGCCTTCTTCTTCTGCCGCCGCTGAGCCCAGCCTCTGATCACGGACATATTCGATCACATCGCCCGGCTACCAGCCGGCGGCGGCGCCGTCCTTGCGGTGATCGGACGCGGCCCGGTAGATCCCGTTGACCGGTCCGTTCGCCCCGGTCGGCGCCGGCCAGTCGCCCGCCCGCTCCGGGGTGAACGCGATCGCCTGGTAGCCGCCCATGCTGCTGCTCGAGGGCGGGAGGAGGTGATGGCCCATCGCGGCGAGCGGGGCGCCGACAAGTTCGTGCAGTTCCCGTTCGAGGACAAGGCGATCGTGGAAGTGGTCGTGGTGGAAACGAGCGGCGTCGGTGGCGGCCTGCGGGTTCATGCCGAGGTTGACCATGTTGACCATCTCGAGCGCCTGCGCCTGGGCCTGTTCGCTGCCGCCCATGTTGCCGAAGGAGAGCACGGGCCTGCCGTCATGGGTGACGAAGGCGGGCATGAGGGTGTGGAAGGGCCGTTTGCGGGGCGCGACGATGTTCGGCGAGGCGGGATCGAGGTTGAACAGCGCGCCGCGGTTCTGCAGCGGGAAGCCGTATCCGGGAACCGTGACACCCGAGCCGAACGTGTCGAAGTTGCTGTAGATGAACGACGTCATGTTGCCCCAGCGGTCGGCGGTGGTCAGGTAGACCGTTCCGGAGTTGACCGCGCCGGGCACCTGGGGCGGGTGGGCGCGGGCCGGGTCGATCCGGCGGCACAGCTCGACGGCGTGCGCGTCGGAGAGCAGCATGTCCAGGGGCACGGGGACGAATCGCGGATCACCGTTGTAGCGGTTGAGATCGTCGTAGGCGAGCTTCTTGGCCTCGATCAGCAGATGCCAGAACAGCGGCGACCGCGGCCCCAGCTTGGCCAGGTCGCAGCCGAGCACCGGGACGAACTGCTTGATGACGTTCAGCATGATCAGCGCGGCGAAGCCCTGGTTGGCCGGTGGCAGCTGATGCATCCGATAGCCGTGGTAATCCACGGAGATGGGCTCGACCCACTCGGCGTGGAACGCGGCGAGATCGTCCACGGTCATCGCGCCGCCGAGGCGGCGGCTCTTCGCGACGATGGCACGGGCGATTTCGCCACGATAGAAGGCATCCTGCCCCTGCCGTTGCAGGGCGCGGTACGCACGAGCGAGGTCGGGGTTGCGGAAGATCCCGTACAGCGGGGGCGCGTTCCCGTCGACCAGGAACGTCCGCGCCGAATCGGGATCCTCACGCAGCAGCTCGACCGCGCCGCCCCAGTCGTGGTGGATGCGCTCGGTGAGCCCGAAGCCCTGCGTGGCCAGCTCGACCGCCGGCTGCAGCACGACGTCGAAACGCTTGCGGCCGAAGCGTTTCAGCAGCTGGTCCCAGCCCTCGACCGCGCCGGGCACGGTCGCCGAGTCGATTCCCGTGTAGGGCATGCCGTTGGCGGCGGTGCGGCCTCGCGCGCGGAAGTACTCCGGGGTCCACGCGGCGGGTGCCCAGCCGCTGGAGTTGAGGCCGTGCACCCTGCGGTCGGCGGCGGAATAGTGCAGCGCGAAACTGTCCCCGCCGATACTCGCGCTGCCCTCTTCGACCAGTCCGAGCACGGCCGCGGTGGCCACCGCGGCGTCGGCGGACGTGCCGCCCTCGGCGAGGATCCGCAGCCCGGCCTGCGCCGCGACCGGCTGGCTGGTGGCGACGACGCCGTTGCGGGCGACGACCTCGGCCCTGGTCTGCCCGCCCCAGCCCGCCGGACGGTCCCCGCGCACGGCGGTGATGGCGGCCCCGGGTTCGGGGATCGCCGCGGTCGGTATGCCGAAGGGTGTCGGGCTGAGCGTCGGCCCGGTGGCGGTCACCGGTTCGGCAGCCGCCGCGGGGCTCCCCTCGCCGAGCGCGGCCACCGCGAGAGCGGCGCCACCGGCCTTGAACAGATCCCGGCGCGAAGGCCTGACCGGAGTGTCCACGAGCCCTTCCTTTCCCCGCCGGGCGCGTCGGAAAGCCGCCTCGTCGAGCCGAGATCGGTAGCCTGCCGGGATCATAGGCACCACGGCCGGGGAGTTGTCCAGACAAATCACGCGGTCGGCTCCCGGCGTTCCGGCACGGGGCCGGGCGACCGGCGGCACGCTCTCGACTAGATTGCGAAGAGTGTTCAGCCACGTGAAGAGGCAGCTCCGGCAGGTGGGCGAGACCGATCGCGAACTCGTCCGGCTCAGCGCCGCGCTCCCCCGCACCAGGGCTGACGACGTGCTCACAGCGATCAGCGTCGCCGCGAACAAGGGCAGGCTGTGGTGGGCGGTCGGCGCGGTCCTCGCCACGCGAAAGGGCGCGACCCGCCGCGGCGCGTTGCGCGGAGTAGCCGCCATCGCGGGTGCCAGCGCATCGGCGAACCTCGTCTGCAAGCTGCTGTTCCCCCGCCGCAGGCCTGCCGCCGAGGAGGTCCCGGTGCACCGGAGGCTCACGAAGCGGCCGACCTCTTCGTCGTTCCCGTCCGGGCACGCCGCGTCCGCCGCCGCGTTCACCACGGCTGTCGCCATGGAATCGCCGAAGGCCGGGCTCGCCATCGCGCCGCTGGCCGCAGCCGTCGCGTACTCGCGGGTGCACACCGGCGTGCACTGGCCGAGCGACGTGGGTGCAGGGGCACTCATCGGTGTCGCCGCCGGGCTCGCCACCCGGCACTGGTGGCCGCTGCACCCCGATGTTCCCGCCCGCACCGCGCACGACGCCGAAGCGCCGCTCATGGTCGACGGCGAGGACATGCTCGCGCTGGTCAACCCGAGCTCCGGGGTCGACGGGCAGGACCCGACCGAGGACGTCCGCTACGCCTGGCCCAAGGCGACCCTGATCTACCCCGACCCGGCCACCGACATCCGCACCCAGCTCGAATCCGCGATCGCGGCGGCGGGCGGTACCGTCCGCGCGCTCGGTGTCGCGGGCGGGGACGGCACGGTCGCCGCGGTGGCCTCCGTGGCCGCCGAGCAGGGACTTCCGCTGGCGCTCATCCCGGCCGGCACGCTGAACCACTTCGCGCGCGACGTCGGCGTCCGATCGATGCCCGACGCCGACGAAGCCACCGAAAACGGGTCCGCCGTCGGAATCGATCTCGGCGAGGTCGAGGTCGACGGGCCCAGCGGCCCCGACCGCCGGTGGTTCGTCAACACCGCCAGCCTCGGCGGATACCCGGAAATGGTGCGGGTGCGGGAAAAACTCCAGGAGCGGCTGCCGAAATGGGCCGCGGGCGTGATCGCGCTCGTCCGCACGCTCCGGCACGCGAAGCCGCTCCGGATCGAGCTCGACGGCAAACGGATCGCGGTGTGGCTGATCTTCGTCGGCAACGGCACCTACGCGCCGAAGGGCGTCGTGCCGAGCCGTCGCCCGGCACTCGACACCGGCCTGCTCGACGTCCGGTACCTGCGGGCCGACCTGCCCTACTCGCGGGCCCGGTTCCTGCTCGCCACCTTGACCAACTCGCTCACCGCGAGCCACGTCTACCGGGAAGCGGACGTGGCGGAACTCGACGTCCGTGTGCTCGACGGAAACCGCAGGATCGCCACCGACGGCGAGGTCGGCCCGCTGGGCAACCACTTCCGGTTCCGGTCCCGCCCCCGCGCGCTGACCATCTACCGCAATCACCCCTGACTATCCGAAGTGGATGGTCAGGGGAATTCCCGCGCGACCATTCTAAAGTCGTGAATGGCACATTGAGGACGTTCACCGCGCCGTGAATGCGCCATTCACGGCTCTTTGACCTGACACGGCAGGGTCCATCCTTTCGTAGGTACAGCACCAGGGTCGCCCGTTCTACATTGAACTCGCGCCGATTCTCCCGGCGCACACTCCCCACCCTTATTTCTTTTTCTGCATGCCCGAAGAAGGAGCCGAAATGCAGATCAGAAAATCGTCGGCCATTGTCGCCCTGCTCGCCGCGGCCGGACTGGCGGCGACCGTCACGCAGGCTTCCGCGGCCGTGGACTCGCCGAAACACCACGCCAAGCACGGTATGGGCCTCGACCTCGCCGGGCTGAGGGCCGCCAAGGCGTCGAACGCCTTCACCGCGCACGCCGCCGCACTTCCGGTCCGCGAGCGCGTCGGCGCGCCACCCGCGAGTTACGACCTGACGAAGTACGCGTTGTCACCCGGCGACCAGGGGCAGGTCGGCTCCTGCGTAACCTGGGCGACCGGCTACACCGGATACGGCGTGCTCATGAAGGAACAGGGAATCGCCGGTTCGCCGATGGCCCCGATGTTCATCTACTCCCAGATCGCCAAGGGCAACGACCAGGGCACCTGGGCCTCGGTCGCCCTTCCCATGGAGCAAAAGCAGGGCATCGACACCAAATCCCACTACTGGCAGGGCGATTTCGACTACACCACCCAGCCCGACCAGTCCGAGCGCACCAATGCCGCGCACTACAAGCTGTCCGGCTACACCGAACTCCCCACCAGCGGCAGCGCGGCGAAACAGGCCATCGAAAACGCCATCTCGCAGGGCCAGCCTGTCCCGATCGGGTTCACCGTCCACCAGAGCTTCATGGACCTCGACAGCTCGACCGCGAGCGACTACTCGTACCTGCCCGGCGACTCGTCCAGCGACCCCGTCGTCGGCGGCCACGAAGTCACCATCGTCGCCTACAACCAGCAGGGCGTGAAAATCGAGAACAGCTGGGGCAGCGGCTGGGGCGCGAACGGATTCGTGACCGTGCCGTGGGAATTCTTCAACACCGGTGACGTGGACGAAATCCACGCGATGGGCAAGCTCGTCCAGAACTGAACGCCCAACCCGGATGCCGGTTAGTGCGCCGAAACGCCGCCGCACCGCCCGATAGCGGCCGTCACCCGCCGACACAGATAAGCAAAATCG
>NZ_JBHYIQ010000010.1:30017-31029 GCF_042739895.1 Amycolatopsis sp. NPDC059021 | reverse complement strand
TTGCGCCACGCACGACAATAAAGCACCCCCCACCCCGGTCCCGTTCAGGGCATCAATCCGGGCCCCCAGCCCCGGTAAGGAGGCCTTCACGGCAGCACAGTCATCCGAACATGGGAGGAGCACCACGGATTCGGACATAAGGCACCGTTCCGATGCCCGAGGTGCATTACTCCGTTCAGTGGCCGTTGAAATGTCGTCGAGCGGGCTACGATCCTGACGCGCGACAACTCAATGATCCACCGAAAGGAGTGCCATGCTCGGCACGCTGGTCATAACCAGTCTAATCCTGTCCTCATTCGCCGCGCCCGCAGCTGCTCCGACAACCTCGGTGCCGACCGAAAAGATCACCCTCGACATCAGGACGATCAACGGCTCCGGCTGTCCGGCGGGAACGGCCACCGCGGCCGCGGACGTCGCGCCCGACAACACGTCTTTCACCGTATACTACAAGAACTTCAAGGCGCGCGCCGGTGATGGCGCACCTGCCACCGACTTCCGCAAGAACTGCCAGATCAACGTCCTGGTGCACGTGCCCCAGGGCTTCACGTACGCGATCGCGAGCGTCAACTATCGAGGTTTCGCACATCTTGAAAACGGCGCGAAGGCGCTGGAGCAAGCGAATTACTATTTCACCGGAACTAGCCCAACGGCGCGCATCGCGCATCCGCTGAACGGCCCATTCCACGGGGCCTGGGAAATGACGGACACCGCGGACGTGCTCGTCTACGCACCCTGCGCCGAGGAGCGCAATCTCAACATCAACGCCGAACTGCGCGTCAACGCGGACGCGGCCGCGCCGAATTCGCTCAGTTACATCGAAATGGACTCCGAGCACGGGAGCGTGGACACCATTTACCACTTCTCCTGGAAGCGCTGCTGAGCCCTGTGCCCCACGCACAGACCGTGGTGGGGGGGGGGGGGGGGGCGGGGGGGCGGGGGGGGGGCGGGCGGGGGGGGGGAACGGAGCGACGAGGAACGACGCGGGGGCCACGCGCGGCCGCACGCCCCCGCG
>NZ_JBHYIQ010000010.1:0-30007 GCF_042739895.1 Amycolatopsis sp. NPDC059021 | reverse complement strand
GACTCTGATTCCCTCGACGTGGCATTCACGGACTTGACGACGAGCCGATCCGGGACCGCAGGCCGTCCAGCAGCAGCTCGAGCGCCAGTTCGAAGTCCGCGGGCCCGCCGGGCGCCTTGTCGATGGCCCCGGCGCTCGCGGCCTGCAACGCCGTCTGCTCCTCCACGGTGTGCCCGAAGACGAGGTGCAGGAGCGCGCGGGTCCCGACGTCGACGAGATCGTCGGGCAGGCCGCCGTCCCGCAACGCCTTGCGCAGCTGGTCGGCGGGCTCGCCCGCGCCCAGCCCGAAGGTGTAGCCCGCGACGACCACCTCGGCGCCGTCCCGGTAGGCGAGCATGGCGTCCCGGAGTTCATTGCAGGCCTCGACCACGCGCCGGTCCCACGCCCGAGCACGGCGCGGCCGCCTGCCCCTGGCCAGGATCTCGTCGGCGACCGCGGCCAGCAGCGTCTGCTTGTTCGGCACATGGTGGTAGAGCGCACTCGGCTGCACGCCGAGGTCGGCGGCCAGCCGCCGCATCGTCAGCGACTCCAGCCCGTACTCGTCGAGCACCGTGATCGCCCGGTCCACGACGTCCTTGCGGTGATAGCGCACGCACACCCCTCCCGTTGACCTCTCGACTCCCCCAGTTTAACCTGAACGCAGTTCAGGTGAACGCCGTTCAGGTCGTGGAGCCAGCCTACGCCGGGAGAAACAACGATGAAAACCGCCTTCCACCAGCTCGCCGAAGGGATCCTCGCCGGGATCCCGGCCACGCCCGAGGACGCGCTGGCGGTCCTGCGCGCCGACGACTCCGAGCTGATGTCGCTCGTCGCGGCCGCCGGCACCCTGCGCCGGGCGCACTTCGGCACCACGGTGAAGGTGAACTACCTGGTCAACCTCAAGTCGGGCCTGTGCCAGGAGAACTGCAACTACTGCTCGCAGGCGCTGGGCTCCAGCGCCTCGATCCTGAAGTACTCGTGGCTGTCCACCGACGAAGCACTCCAGCAGGCCGGGGCCGGGCTGAGCGGCGGCGCGAGCCGGGTGTGCCTGGTCGCCTCCGGCCGCGGACCGTCCAATCGGGACATCGACAAGGTCACCTCGATGGTCGGCGAGCTCAAGGAACGCTATCCCGGCGTCGAGGTCTGCGCCTGCCTCGGCCTGCTCGCCGACGGCCAGGCCGAGCGCCTCAAGGAAGCCGGGGTGGACGCCTACAACCACAACATCAACACGGCCGAGAGCAACCACGAGAACATCGTCCAGACCCACACCTACGCCGACCGCGTGGCCACCGTGGAGAAGGCGAAGGGCGCGGGGATCTCGCCGTGTTCGGGTCTGATCGCCGGGCTCGGCGAGACTGACGAGCAGCTGGTCGAGGCGTTGTTCGCGCTCAAGGAACTCGACGCGGATTCGATCCCGGTCAACTTCCTGATGCCCTTCGACGGCACCCCGCTGGAAAACATCTGGACGCTCTCCCCCATCCGCTGCGTGAAGATCCTCGCGATGGCGCGTTTCGTCTGCCCGGACAAGGAAATCCGCATCGCCGGCGGCCGCGAGATGCACCTGCGTTCGCTGCAGCCGATCGCGTTGCACGTCGCCAACTCGATCTTCCTCGGCGACTACCTCACCTCCGAGGGCCAGGAGGCCAAAGCGGACCTGGAAATGATCCGCGACAACGGTTTCGTCGTGCTGGGCTCCGAGGAGGACCTCGCCCAGCGGGCCGAAGAGCCGATCGACCCGGTGATCCGGCGGCGCGGCGCCGGGACCGACGTCCTGCCGAACGCGTGAGCGACGCTTGCGAGCGAACCATGGACATCATGCGCCAAAAAGAATCAAACACTGTCTCGCGGAGCGAGGCGATCGCATGACGGCCCCGGCGGACCTGCTCGCGTTCGACCGCGAGCACCTGTGGCATCCCTACACGTCGATGACCGACCCGGTGCCGACGCGGCTGGTCACCGGCGCGTCCGGGAGCCGGATTGTGCTCGACGGCGTCGGCGAGGTGGTCGACGGGATGGCGTCGTGGTGGTCGGCCATCCACGGCTACCGGCACCCGGTGCTCGACGAGGCGGTTCGGCGCCAGCTCGACCGGATGGCGCACGTGATGTTCGGCGGCCTCACCCACGAGCCCGCCGTCGAAGTGGCCCGCCGCCTGATCGACCTCACGCCCGCCGGGCTGGATCGCGTGTTCCTCGCGGATTCCGGCTCGGTGAGCGTCGAGGTGGCGATGAAGATGGCGCTGCAGTTCCAGCGCGGCACGGGCCGTCCGGAGCGGACGCGGTTTCTCACCGTACGCGGCGGCTACCACGGCGACACCTTCGACTGCATGAGCGTGTGCGATCCGGACGGCGGCATGCACACGATGTGGTCCGGAGTCCTGCCGCAGCAGGTGTTCGGTGAACGCCCGCCCCGCTTCGCGGACGACGTCGACACGTGGGCGGCGGGCTTCCGCGAGCTGGCCGCCGAACACGCCGATGGGCTCGCGGGACTGATCGTGGAGCCGTTGCTGCAAGGCGCCGGAGGTATGCACCCGTACGCCGCCGACTGTCTCCGCGTGTTCCGCGAGGTCGCCGACGACCACGGCCTGGTGCTCATCTTCGACGAGATCGCGACCGGTTTCGGCCGTACCGGAACGCTTTTCGCGTCCGAAGCCGCCGAAGTTCGCCCGGACGTGTTGTGTGTCGGCAAGGCGCTCACCGGCGGCTACCTGTCGATGGCGGCCGTCCTGTGCACGGCCGAGATCGCCCGCGGTCTTTCCGTCAGCGATTCCGGGGTTCTCATGCACGGCCCCACGTTCATGGGAAATCCGCTGGCCTGCGCGGTCGCGGCCGCCAGTCTCGACCTGCTCACCGACGGAAACTGGGCGGCCGACGTCCAGCGGATCAACGCGGGATTGCAGGCGCTGCACCGGATCGACGCCGAGGATGTGCGGGTGCTGGGCGCGGTCGGCGTGGTCCAGCTCGATCATCCCGTCGACACGGAGAAGGCGACCGCCGCGGCACTGGCCCACGGCGTGTGGCTGCGCCCGTTCCGCGACCTGATCTACACCATGCCGCCCTACGTGTGCACGGACGAGGACATCGCCGCCATTTGTGCCGGAATCGCGGCCGCCGCGGAGGTCGCATGACCGTCTGGACGGACTGGTTCGCCGAACAACGGGCCGCACGCGAGGAAGCCGGACTCCAGCGCACGCTGCGCCCGCGAGCGGCCGACGACGACGTCATCGACCTCGCGGGCAACGACTATCTGGGCCTGAGCCGCCACCCCGAGGTGCGCCGCGCGGCCGCCGATGCCGCCTTGACCTGGGGCGCGGGCGCGGCGGCCTCCCGGCTGGTGACCGGCACGACGACGCTGCACACCGAGCTCGAACGCGAACTCGCTTCGTTCGCCGGGCGCGAGGCTTCGCTGGTCTTCTCCACCGGCTACCACGCCAACCTCTCAGCCGTGACAGCGTTGGTGGACAAGCATTCCCTCGTCGTCTCCGACGCGCACGCACACGCCTCGCTCATCG
This sequence comes from Amycolatopsis sp. NPDC059021, assembly GCF_042739895.1. Lineage (NCBI taxonomy): Bacteria > Bacillati > Actinomycetota > Actinomycetes > Pseudonocardiales > Pseudonocardiaceae > Amycolatopsis > Amycolatopsis sp. NPDC059021. Next base: position 26,519 of record NZ_JBHYIQ010000010.1, on the reverse strand, counting down.
ACGCCGCGCGGCTGTCCCGTGCCGCCATCGAGGTCGTCCCGCACAACGACGTCGCGGCGGTGCGGGCCGCGCTGTCCGGGGCGAACGGCAGGCGGGCGATCGTGCTGACCGAGTCGATCTTCTCGGTGCTCGGCGACGCCGCCCCGCTCGTCGAACTGGCCGGAGTCTGCGCCGAACACGGCGCGCTGCTGCTCGTCGACGAGGCCCACGGGCTCGGCGTCGTCGGCGACGGCGGGCGAGGCCTCGTCCACGCGCGCGGGCTGGCTGGGCACCCGAACGTCGTGATGACCGCGACGCTGTCGAAGTCCCTTGGTGCGATGGGCGGTGCGGTGCTCGGCCCGGCCGCGCTGATCGACCATCTCGTCAACCGGGCCCGTCCGTTCATCTTCGACACCGGGCTTGCCCCCTCGCCTGCCGCCGGTGCCTTGGCCGCGCTCCGCCTGCTGCGGCGGGAACCCGAACTCCCACTGGGAATCCACCGGCGTGGCGCGGAATTGGCCGAACGGCTCGGCGTGCGTCCGTCGGCGGGCGCGGTGCTCTCGGTCCCGATGCCGTCGCCGCAGTGTGCCGTGGCCGCGCAGGCTTCGGCGCTCGCGTCCGGAATCCGGGTCGGGTGCTTCCGGCCGCCGTCGGTACCGGACGGGATCTCGCGGCTCCGGATCACCACCCAGCTCGGCGTCACCGATCTACAGTGGACACACGCCGCCCACACACTGACCCGCATCGTCGGCGAACGGCTCTACGCCACCGCGGTCCCGTGAGCGAATGTGGAACTCAGGCGCTCGAGTGTTGAACTCGGGCGCGCGAGTGTGGGACTCGCCACGCGTCTGCGAGTCCCACACTCAGGCGTCCGAGTTCAACGTTCACGAGCCCGAGTTCCACTTTCACGGGCTTGACTCCGCCGTTTGGGGGCGTCAGGCGAAGGCCAGGGCGTCGAATTCTCGGCGGCGGACGCCGGTGTGGAAGGCCGTCAGTTCCGATTCGGTGAACACCAGCTCGACATCGCTGCAGGCGGCGGTGGCCTTGCGGAAGACCCAGCAACCGTCCGCCCGGCGTGTCACCACGAGGACGCCGCGACTGTCGATGCCCGCCCGGACGTCATCCTGGTAGGCGTCGAACTCGTCCTCGGTCAGCACCAGACGGTGATCGTCCGGCGCGCCGAAGGCCTTCTTGTCGTCACGGATCTCGACACGGCCGTTCCGCCGGGCGACCCGGACGCAGTCCTTGTCCGGGTTGCTCGCGGTGGCCTTGCGGAAATCGTCTTCGCGGAAGGCCTTCGGGGTGACAGGGTTCATCTACGTTTTCTCCTAGCGGGACGGGGATGAGGATCGGTCCTTGAGGTCGCGAGAGACCTCACGCAGGAACTTCCTGGTTTCCTCGAACTTGAGCGCGGCGTTCGTGAGCCGAGCCCAAGCGGCTTCGTATGCCTTCAGTGCCTTCTTGTCGTCGAGGTAGCGGATCTCGGCTTCACCCTCGATGTAGGCAAGCTCAAGCGGACCCGCGACGCCCGGCGAAGGCACTCGCATCAACGTGAATCGGGAAGCAACCGGTGAGCGGCGACCAAGCGGCTGATCGAACGGCATCAGCTGAAGGTGGATGTTCCGCCGGTTGGACAGCTTGATCAGGTGGTCGATTTGCTCGCGCATCACGTCGGCATCGCCCCAGACGCGGCGAATGCACGACTCGGAGAGCACGAACTGCAAGATGGGCGGCTCGTCCTTGTCGAGGATGTCCTGCCGCGCCAGTCGAGCCGTAATGCGATCTTCCAGGGTGACGTCACTGAGCGCGGGCGCGTCCTCGTGCTGAGCGCGGACGTAGGCCTCGCACTGGAGGAGCCCGGGAACGACCTCGACCTCAAGCACCCGCAGCTGGTCGGCGTGCTTTTCGAGATCGATGCGGAGCCGGATCTCTTCGGCGTAGGCGCGGTTGTGGCCGGTGGTCCAGAAGCCGCGCTTGTGCGCGTCGCGGCGCAGGTCGCGCAGCGACTCCTGGTAGCCCTCGTCGGTGAAGCCCAGTTTCCCGGCCAGCAACACGAGGTCACCGGGCGAGATGCTGCCGCCGCCCTGGATCAGGCTGGAGATCCGCGCCTGGCTGGTCTCGATGAGGTCGGCGGCGTCGGCCTGCGAGATGCCCGCTACCTCGATCATGTGCGCGATCTCGTGCCCGAGCAGCAGTTTCCGGGCCGTACGAACAGTGGCTGCCATCGACATGGCCTCTCCAGGAATTCGACGAGCGGCGCCGTCTGGATCGGCCGGACCTCCCTTCCGGGAGAGCCTATCGTCCGACGCCACTCGAACGGATGGGGTACCAAAGCTTGATATTCAGAATTAGGTGGTTCAAGCTTAGGTCGTCAAGTTCGGATCACGCTAGCTGAATAGCGAAGCTAGCGCATCGGGGAGGACACCATGGAGCCAGGGCCGATTTCCTTGACCGGCAGGCAAAAGCGGGGATGGCACTCATGACGTGCGTCCTGGCCCCGGCGCGCACTCGCCGTGTCGCGTACGGCTACATGCAGGTGCCGAGCACCGTGGCGGACGAGAAGGTGTTCCTGCTGGAGCAGGCCCTGCGGGACTTCGCTCTCGACCGCGGGCTTCGGCTGGCCGGCTTCTTCTTCGAGTTCTCCCGCGGTTCACACGAGGCGTTCGAGGAACTCCTCGCCACCCTGCGCCGGGAGGACACGCACTACGTCGTGGTTCCGACCTGGCAGCACCTCGCACGGAGCCCGCTCCTGCAGAACCTCATGCTGGAGCAGCTGGAGTCCACGGCGGACGCCGAGGTCTTCGTGCTCCGCGAGGCCCGGGAGCACACCGGACCGGAGCTGTCATGGGCGCGGTGATCCATGTCGACCCCGCGGCGATTCACCCGGTCGTGGAAGGCGTGTGGCATCACGCGCGGCTGACGCGGGTCCCCGAGCCCGGCGAGGTCATCACCATGCTGTGCGGCGTCTCCGCGGCGGCGGAGTTCGAGCAGTCGGGGCGACGGGACGCCCACGGTGTCCCGCACACCTGCTGGGCGTGCGACCTGATCTACCGCCGGGAACACGGCATGGACGTCTGGCCCGGCCATCCCGCCCTCCACGGACGACCGGTGCCGCACCCCCGCGCCACCACCCGAGGGGCGGCGCATCGGGCATGACCAGCGAAAGGAATCCTGTGGGACAAGAACACCGGGCCACACCGGCGGCCGTCGCGCTGGGGCTGGGCCTGCGCGCCGCGCGGGAGGAACGCGGAGTACGCCTGCGCGCGCTGGCCGGAGTACTGGGCCTCGAGCCCGCCACCGTGTCGACGATCGAGCGGGCGACCAGGACACCCAGCGTCGAATACGTCACCCGGGTGCTCGGTTTCCTTGCGGTCAAAGGAAACGAGTACCGGCGGCTGATGCTGCTCGCACAGCATCTGAAGATGCCGAACTGGGTCGATCCCGGCCCCGTCGAGTATCCGGCGCTGCTACTGGAATACGAGCGGACCGCGACCACGATGCTGACCTGGGCGCCACGCGTGGTTCCCGATCTGGTCCAGACGCCCGACTACGCCCGCGCGGTGCTGGACTCGGAAATCCTCACCGGGGACGAGGTGGCGCAGGGTCTCATGATGCGGCTGGTCCGGCACGAGGCGGCCCTCGCGGACGACACCCCGGGCGAGGTGACCCTTCTGCTGGCGGACAACGTCCTGGAGCACCGGGTCGGCGGCCGCGGTGTCCTCAAAGGACAGCTCGGCCATCTGCTCGCCTTGATCGAAGCGGGCCGGATCGAGGTCCGCCTCGTGCCCGCCGAGCCGAGGGGTCAGCCGGGACTGCTCAGCCCGTTCACGTTGTTCGGCTTCCCCACCCGCATCCCGGTGGTCGGCGTCTGCCACGATCACTTCTCCGCCTACGTCACCGAACACGGCGCCGTCGAGCGGTATCAGGCGACCGCGGAACGCCTGCTGGAGCGGGCCCTCGACGAGCCGACGACCCACGCCCGCATCAGCGACGTCATCGCCCAGCTGTGACCTTGTCCCGCAGGGCCTTCTTGTCGGGTTTGCCCAGCGGGGTCGTGGGCATGGCGTCCAGGAACGTGAAGGTGGCGGGCACCGCGTCCGCGGCGAGCCGGCCGGTGGCCCACGCTCGCAACTGCCCGGCATCGACGTCTTCCGCGACGACGAACGCATGGATCGCTTCGCCGGTCCGATCGTCGGGCGCGCCGACGACCGCGGCTTCCCGGACCTTCACGTGCCCGGTCAGCGCGTCTTCGATCGGGCCGGCGTAGTGGTTGTAGCCATTGACGATGATCATGTCCTTGAGCCTGCCCACCAGATAGAGATAACCGTCGGCGTCGAAACGGCCGAGGTCGCCGGTGTGCAGCCAGCCGTCGCGCAGCGTGGTGGCCGTCAGCTCCGGCCGGTTCCAGTAGCCGGGCATCACCGAGGCGCCTTTGACGCACACCTCACCGACCTCCCCGGCGGGCACCGTGGTCCCGTCCGCCGCACGCAGTTCGACGGCGACTCCCGGCAGCGGCTTGCCGACCGAGGCCAGCAGTCCGGGACGATCCCCCATCGCGGCGGCGTGATCGGCGGCGTCGAGCATCGCGATCGCGGGCGCCTCGGTGGTCGCGTAGGTCTGCATCAGTCTCGGGCCGAACCGGTCGAGCGCCTGGCGCAGCCGGGCGGGTGCGATCGGCGCACTTCCGTAGGTGAGGAACTGCAGGGCGCCGAGATCGGCATCGTCGTCACCATCGAGCAGCCGGTACAGCCATGACGGATAGAGGTAGGTGACCGCGAGCGGGGCCCGCCCTACCGCTTCGACGAACTCGGCGGGATGGAAACCGTCGAAGATCTCGACGGTGGCGCCGAACCGGAGCATGTTCAAGGCCGCGTCGCCGGAGCCGTGCGCGAAGGGTGTGACGAGCAGGAATCGCAGGCCTGCCGGCATTTCGGCGGCACCGGTCCCCCACGAGCGAGTCGCCGCGCCGAGGGCCTGGTAGGTGCTCGGCACTCCCTTGGGGCGGCCCGTGGTGCCGCTGGTGTAGAGCACCCGCGCGATGTCCTGCTCGCGTGCGGCCACCGGCAGCGGGTCATCCGGTTCGGCCTGCGCGGCGACGGTCAGTTCGTCCACCGTCAGTACCAGCGGGAGGTCCACGTCCACCGGTTCGGCGGAAATCAGCGCGACAGCACCCGAGTCGGTGGCCACGTACCGCGGGTCCGTCAGCCCGGGCGCCAACGGGGTGAGGCGCAAGCCGAGCAGGAACGCGGCGAAGCGGCAGGTGAACGCCTCCGGGCGGTTGCCGGTGAGGAGCAGCAAGCCGTCGCCGCGCCGCATGCCGTGCCGCCGCAGTGCCCGCGCTGTCCGGTACACGGCCGCGAGCAACTCGGAATAGCCCAGCTCACGGCCCTGGCAGGACAGTGCGACCTTCCCCCGGTGCGCCGCCAGCGCCTCGATCGCGCTGCTGACGTACCACGCTGGAGCGTCCTCGGGCATCGCCCCTCCTCATTAATCTAACGCCATTAGATAAATGGTAGGGTACGGCGATCTTCGCGACGTCCGCAAGGAGAGGAAATGCCACCGCGCCGAGGCAGGCCGCCCGCCACGGAGGCCAAGCTGCGCCCGGACGCCATCGTGGCCGCCGCGCTGGCGACGTTGCAGGCCGAAGGGCTGGACGGGCTCACCATGGGCCGGGTCGCCGAGCGGCTCGGCGTCCGCACGGCTTCGCTGTACTGGCACGTCCGCAACAAGGAGGAACTCCTCGACCTGCTCGTCGACGCGGTGACCGCGGCGCAGGACCTCTCCCGGCACGTCGACCCGGACGACTGGCGCGCCAGCCTCGTCGCGATCATGCGGGCGATGCGGCAGCACATGCTCGGCTACCGCGACTCGTCCCGGCTGTTCGCCGGGCGGTTCAGCACCGGGCCCGGCCAGGTGCGCAACATCGAGACGATCCTCGGTGTGCTGCGCGGCGCCGGACTGTCCACACGCGACGCCGCGTACATGACTTTTCTGTTGTCCACCTTCCTGATCGGCTTCGTCGGCGGGGAGCAGGCCCCGCTTTCCGCGGCGGTCAGCGCCGGCCGGTCCGCACGGTCCTATTTGGATGACCTCGGCGGCGAGCTGGCCTCGCTGCCCGCGGAATCGTTCCCGCACCTCGTCGCATCGGCCGCGGACCTGGTCGCGCCGGATCTGGACAGCCGGTTCGAGTTCGCCCTCGACCGGCTGCTGGACGGCGTCGAAGCGCTCAGGAAAGACCGCGGGCGCTGACCGGGTCGGCCCCGGGGTCAGCGTCTACGCGCCGCGGCCAGTGCCGCCTGTGTCCTGGTCGTGACGCCGAGCTTGGCCAGGACGTGGCGGCAGCGACCGTCCGCTTACCCTCAACCGTTGCCTCCGACTATGTCTTCAATGCGTTCAGCCAACCACACAAGCGCTCGCACAACTGAGCAAAGACCGGGTTGCCATCATGCATCCACTCCGTATGCCCTGCGCCTGACAATGACACTGCCTCGACTGGCCCTCCGTAACATGCTTTCAAGTCACTGGCTTGCTCCGTCAAGTGCAACTCATTGCGGTCGCCATGAGCAAGAAACAATGGCAGGCGAAGCGCCGGCGCGATCGGCAGCACCGACCAGCGCAGCAGGGACTCGGCTAATTCGAATGAACACACAGTATCCTCGTAACCCTCGACCGACTCCAGGGACTGCGTCACGTACTGCCGGGTAACCTCGTCAAGTGGGTACACCTCAAAGGGGTCGACGTATTCAGCAATACCAGTCAGCGACCGCCTAAGTCGCTCAGCAGAGATCCTTCGGCGAAATTTCGCCAGCCCTTCCTCGCCGCGATGCGAAAGCTGAAACCTAACACCATCGAAGAGCCCGTTGACCGCCGCCAACCCCTTCAGTCCATCCAATTCACGAGCAGCGTCGATAACCAATCCTCCACCCATCGCCCATCCCGCCAAAAATACGTTCTCACTGTCAACGCAGCTCAGGGCAGAAGCAAACGTGACAGCGCTTCTGATGTCTCGCACCTGTTCTTCAAGAAGAACACGAAAACGAACTCCTTCACTGTTTCCATATCCACGGTAGTCGAAACCGAAGCACACATAACCATGCCGCGTGAACCATCGCGCGAAACGTTCAGGATGAATCTTACAGAGGCCGGTGAATCCCGAGCATACGACAAGCAAGCACCTCCGATCACCCACTGGCAGGTCCTCCGGAATGTAGAGCCGACCATCGAGCCGAAGGCCATCACTATAGAACCCATGGGGCGACGAGTGCATCTCATTCCTCTCCAAACGAATTAGCCAATGTTCCTCCGCGAGTCTTCAGTACCACGACGAAGGTCTTAATTAATCGCGGTTCAGAATCTTCGACGACATAGTCGAAAAAACGAGCATCGCACCAAATCTCGATCCATCCTAGCCACTTGGACCAGGTTTCCTGATCCATCCACCGCTTCTGGTGCAACTGGTGGGTCTGCTCCAATGTCTCGAGCGCATAGCGAACGAACCGATAGCAACGCTTCTCAACTGGAGTCATCTCATGCCAGGCACCCCAGCAGCGTAACCGTTGCGCATCATCGAGCTCCTGTCGCCGCTGCTCGTCGAGTGGCTCCCAGATGCAGTTGAGTTCCGGATCCAGGTCAGCCCGCAGCAACAAGTCCATGTACTGTTGAGCAAGCAAGTGGTAGAGCCTGAATCTCTGCACCGCAACCTGGTTACGAACTTGTCTCCTCTGCAGCAGAACTTGATACCCAATAAAGAAAAGACTGGGTCCCAGTACCACGACCTGAATAATCTGGAGCACCTGCACGTTCTCTCCCCACACTGTGCCGATGACATCAGAAATCGACAATGGTACAGCTCACAACAGCGTCTGGAGCCGAAATCGCAAGCATGCACGGAAGATCGAACTGATGCGACCGAAACCGGGTGTCGGTATCAGCCGCCCGTGCCGCCGTGAAGCAACGGAACCCGACAGCTGGGATCCTGCTCCCCCGACCACCCGTTGCGACAGGTGCATCTAGGTGTAAATGGTCGAACAGGACGAGAACTGCCCCACTCCAAGGACTACGCGGACAATAAATAACCGCCTTCGAACAACTTTTGTCACCAGTTGACCGAGCGCTACGAATTCGAGGTCACAGGTCAACAAGCGACGTCCCGACCCTGTCCCACCCGCGAACTACTCCAGGATCACGTAATCGAGTACATCGCGCAATCTGCCTCTGACTTGACTGGTTGCTGAACGAAATCAAGTAACTCAGGAAGACCGCAGGGCGCCTACAGACTCCGTCGCCACCCTGACCGCTGGATGTCAGCGCCTACGCGCCGCGGCCAGTGCCGCCTGTGTCCTGGTCGTGACACCGAGCTTGGCCAGGACGTTGCCGACGTGCACCTTCACCGTGCGCTCGGCCAGCCGCAGCCGGGCCGCGATGTCCCGATTGGACAGTCCCTCGGCGAGCAGGGCCAACACGTCCTGCTCGCGGCGGGTCAGGCCCTCCTCGCCCTTCGCGGTGAGCGCCGCCGCGGCCGAAGGACTCAGCGCGGTGACGCCGTCCGCGGCGGCCCGGACGGCGGCGGCGAGTTCGTCGCCGGAGCTGTCCTTGAGCATGAACCCGTCCGCGCCGGAGGCCAGTGCTTCGCGGATTTCGCGGGGCCTTCCGACGGTGGTCAGCATCAGTACGCGCGGCGGGGCAGGACGTTCGCGCAGCCGCCGCAGGACCGCGAGGCCGTCGATGCCCGGCAGGTAGAGGTCGAGAAGCACGACGTCGGCTTCGGTGCCGGCGGCGAGCAGTTCCGGGCCGGACGCGTACTGGCCGGCCACCTCGATGTCCGGCCGGGCGGCCAGGATCAGCGCCAGGCCCTCGCGCACCAGCGCGTGGTCGTCGACGATCTGCACGCGGATCATGGCCGCACTCTACTGTCGGGCCCATGCGCTCGTCCCTCGTCACGACCGCGACAGCGACCGCGGTCTTCCTGGCCAGCGGCGCCTGGACGCCACAGCAGGGCTGGCTCGCCGCCGTGCTCAGCGTCGTCCAGCTCGCACCGCTGTTGTTCTGCCGTCGCGCTCCGGCCGTCGTGCTCGGGGTGATCACCGTCGCGACGGTCGCGCACCTGCTGCTTGACCAGCCCCGCAACACGATGTACGTGCCGGTGCTGCTCGCGCTGTACCACACGCCCCGGCGGGGATTCGCCGTGTGCGCGGCGGTGGCGGTCGGGGCCGCGGTGTTCCCGGCGAAAGGCCCGTGGGACGGCACCGCGCTGGCGCTGGCCGTCTGCTCGATGGCCTGGCTGCTCGGCGCGGAACGCCGCCGCCAGGTCGCCGACCGGGCCGAACGCGCCGCCCGGCGGCTGCACGACACGCTCGCCCAGACGACCGCGGTGATGCTGGTGCAGGCGGAAACGCTGCGCGCGGTGGGCGAGCTGACCGACGCCGACCGCGCGCGGCTGGACACCCTGGTCACGGCGGGACGCGGCGCGCTGACCCTCGTCCGCCGCACGCTCGACGACCTGCGCGAGGACACCGAACGGCCACCGGAGCTGGCCGACGTGCTGGCCCAGCTGCGCACGGCCGGACTGATCCTCGACGGCGATCCGGCCCTGCCCCCGCTGGCGCGTCCGATGCGGGAACTGGCCGAGCGCGTCATCGCCGAGACCGCGGTGAACGCGTTGCGGCACAACGGACCCGGCGTCCGCCTCACCTTCGAGATCCAGCCCGGCGAAGACCGGCTCCTGATCACCGCACGCAACGTGATCAAGGCAAGTCCCGGTGCGGCCGCCGGATACGGATTGGCGAGCCTGGCCGAGCAGGTGCGCGCGGTGGGCGGAGCGTGGAGCGCCGGGGACCGGGACGGCGTGTGGGTGGTCAGCGCCGAACTGCCAGCAGTTGCGTCACGGTCACGAATCGCAGGCCGCGCTGCTTGAGCCGGTCGATGATCGGGCCGATGGCGCGGCGGGTCGCATCGCGGCCCGGGTACATCGCGTGGAGCAGGATGATCGAGCCCGGCCGGGCCTGCGCGACGGTGTCCTCGACGATCCGATCGGTGCCGGGGGTGCCGGCGGAGTCCGGTTCGACGTCCCAGGTGACCGTCGTGCGGCCGTGCTCGGCGAGATAGTGCGGCAGCGCGAACAGCTTCTTGCCGTTCGGCGGCCGGAAGTGGATCGCGCCCTGATAGCCGGTGGCGCGGATGAGCGCGTCGGTGGCCTCGACCTCGTCGGCGACCCAGCCGGGTGTCACCCCGATCATCCGCTCGTGCGAGAAGCTGTGGTTGCCGATCTCGTGCCCGGCCGCCGCGATGGCGCGGCCCAGCTCCGGATGCGCGGCGAGGTCACGGCCGATGAGGAAGAACGTCGCGGGCACCTGCCGCTGCCGCAGTACGTCGAGAATCGCCTCGGTGCCCGCCGGATCGGGCCCGTCGTCGAAGGTCAGCGCCACCACCGGCTCGGCGGTGTCGGCACGGCTCGCGATGTCCCCGAAGAACTGGAACGTCCGTGACTTGGCGACGCCGAGCAGCGCGTACCAGCCACCCGCGAGGACGACCAGCACGATCACCACGACAAGGACCCATCGGCGGACACGCCGGGAACGGAGGAACATGCCGTCACCCTGGCGCCGCGTCGTCCGGCCCGGAAGCCGCGAAGGTACTAGTACCTCGGCCGTACGGGGAGGCGCTGTAACCAAACCGCACGACATCGCCACGGTTGCGATCCTCTTTGGACACCCCGGGGCATCGAGGGCGGGGTTGCCCGCCGGCGGTCGTGCGGCACACTGGACGGCATGTCCCGTTCAGCCACCGACGCCGCCGACGTCGACGCCGTCACCGATGCCGTGCTGACCGCGTCCCGGTTGCTGGTGGGCGTGTCCGTCCGCTCCATCGCGGCGGCGGGCGACACCATCACGCTGCCGCAGTTCCGGCTGCTGGTGGTGCTGCACACCCGGGGCCCGCTCAAGCACGCCGCGCTGGCCGAGCATCTCGGCGTCACCCCTTCGACGGCGAGCCGGATGGTGGATCGCCTCGTCACGGTCGGCATGGTCGAGCGGCTCAGCAGCCCGAACTCACGCCGCGAAATCGTCCTCGAACTCACCCGTGAGGGCGCCAGTATCGTCCGCCGGGTGACCGCCCGCAGGCGCAAGGAGATCGCTAAGATCGTCGCCAGGATGCCCGATCGCGCCCGCCGCGGCCTCGTCGAGGTGCTGACGGCGTTCGCCGAGGCGGGCGACGAGCCGCCCGCCGGGCCGAGCCTGGAAGGCATCTGGGCCTGAGCGCTCCGGGTTCGCCGGCGCGGTCGGGTTTCGACGGCCGAATTGTCCTCTCGCTGAATATCAGCCTGTACCACTGTTGGATGCACGAATGGTGCGGACCCGGCGGCGGTGATCACCAGCCCGGAATAGTCCTTTATGGACTCCGTGAATGAACGCCGGGCCACTCTCAGCGAGCACTCGGCCACCCTGGGAAACATCGGAAGTTTCCCACGGGCGAAACCGCGCGCCCGCATCGTGCGACGCCGCGCAAAAGCCGAACGCGCGCGCCTGCGATAACGGCGGCTTAGGTCAAACGACGGTAGTCCGGGCCCACACCGCATCCCTCGTGCAATTCACCGCGGCGCGCGTGAACCAACCGTTATCTCCGGTCACTTCCCGTGCAGCGGGCAGATTTTGTTACCCCACCGGCCGCGGTACGGGACAAGAACACTCGCCTGGGCCATCAGCGTCTCTTATGGGGCTATCATATTACTGCCGATCGGAGTATCGTGAACACCCGCAGGGACAGCGATCCCGCCACCATGAGCACCACTTTAACCGCTGGTTAATCTCGACAAAAAGCGGCCGATCGCGATTCACGTGTAGCGTGGATCTTGATTTCCGATCCAGGCCGTCATTTCCCACCATCTGGGCAATTTTCGCGACTTTGTGACGCACACCGGCCACGTTTATTTCAAAGAGGTTACAGAACCACCGAATTCGGACGCCGGGGGTTACTTCGTGGTTAAAGACGTTGATTATCGACGGCGTGGGTCTGACTGAGTCATCTACGACCGAGACCGATTCGACCGCCGGTGTCGAGCGAGAGTTCGCTCAGGTTCTGGCAGACATAGTGGGGGGTGAGCAGGTAGGACCGGACAGTCACTTCTTCGACGACCTGGGGGCCAACTCGCTGCTGATGGCCAAGTTCTGCGCGCGGGTCCGGAAGAAACCCGGCCTTCCCGCGGTGTCGATGCGGGAGGTCTACCGCTACCCGACGGTCAGCAGCCTGGCGGCCGCGCTGACCGAAGCCGAGCCGGCTCCGGTGGCGCAGGCCGCACCGGCCGCACCGGCGAAGGAGACGATCGAGCCGAAGCAGCGTTCCGGGACACCGCGGTACCTCGTCTGCGGTGCGTTGCAGTTGATGTTTTTCCTGGCGTACTCGTGCTTCCTGGCGGTGACCGTGACGCTGGGCGCGACCTGGATCGGGGGCGCCACCGGTTTTCTCGGCTACTACCTGCGCTCCGTGGCGTACGGGGGCATGTTGCTGGCAGTGCTGTGCATGCTGCCGGTCGCGCTGAAGTGGGTGCTCGTCGGCCGGTGGCGGCCGCGAGAGATCCCGCTCTGGTCCTTGGCCTACTTCCGCTTCTGGATCGTCAAGACGCTGGTACAGCGGAACGTACTGGTGTTGTTCTTCGCCGGTTCGCCGCTGTACTCGATCTACCTGAGGGCGCTGGGGGCCCGTGTCGGCCGGGGCGTCACGATCTTTTCCCAGCACGTACCGGTATGCACCGACCTGCTCGTCGTCGGCGACGGCACGGTCATCCGGAGGGGCGCTTTCCTCACCGGTTACCGGGCGCGGTCCGGGGTGATCCAGACGGGCGCGGTCACCATCGGGAAGAACGCGTTCGTCGGCGAGATGTCCGCGCTCGATCTCGGGACCTCGCTCGGCGACGGGTCCCAGCTCGGCCACACCTCGTCGCTCCACACTGGACAGTCGGTGCCCGCCGGCGAGTGCTGGCATGGGTCCCCCGCCCAACGCGCCGACCTCGACTACCGGGGAATCGGCTCGACCACCTGCAGCCCCCTGCGAAGAGGGTTCTACGTCTTCCGGCAGTTGCTGGTGATCGTGGGGCTGTTCGCGCCGCTGGTACTCGGCGGTGCCGACCTGCTGGTGACCAAGCTGCCGCAGCTCGCGACGCTGCTGGGCAGCTCGGAGCTGAGAGACCTGACGAGCTGGGTGTTCTACCGCGACGCCCTGATCATTTCGCTCGTGCTCTTCTTCGGCCTCCGGCTCGCCGGCCTGCTGCTCGCGGCCACGATTCCCCGGCTGCTCAGCCTCGCGATCAAGCCGGACAAGGTGTATCCCCTCTACGGCGTGCACTACTCGCTGCACCGCACCATCAGGTTCGTCACCAACGCGAAGTTCTTCAAGACCCTCTTCGGGGACAGCTCCGCCATCGTGCACTACCTGCGTGCCATCGGCTGCAAGCTGCCGGAGCTCCAGCAGACCGGGTCGAACTTCGGCCTGCAGGAACAGTTCGAATCTCCCTGCCTGACCTCCGTCGGCAGCGGGACGATGATCGCCGACGGGCTGGACGTGGCCAACGCGGACTATTCGAACACGTCCTTCCGCGTCACCCGGGCGTCGATCGGGGCGCACAACTTTCTGGGGAACAACGTCGTCTTCCCCTCGGCGTCGAAGACGGGTGACAACTGCCTGCTCGCGACCAAGGTCCTCGTCCCCATCGACGGGAAGACCCGCGAGGGCGTCGGGTTGCTGGGCTCGCCCAGCTTCGAGATTCCACGATCGGTCGAGCGGGACAGCCTGCTCAACCACCCGAAGACCCCGGCCGAGCTTCGGCGCCGGCTCATCGCCAAGAACGCGCACAACGCCGCCGCCATGGCGGTCTTCCTGATGACACAGTGGTTCTACTTCTTCGCCGTGGTCCTGCTCGGCTGGACGACGGACATCCTGTACGGCGTCGTCGGCACGCCGGTCCTCGCGCTGGACTCGGTCGTCCTGGTCACGTTCGGCCTCGTGTACACCGGCTTCGTCGAGCGGATGCTCACCCTGCTCCGGCCGATGAAGCCCTTGTCCTGTTCGATCTACGACCGCCGCTTCTGGCGGCACGAACGGTTCTGGAAGGTCGTCGCGACGCCAACGCACCTCCGGCTGCTGGACGGCACCCCCTTCAAGGGCGTCGCGCTGCGGCTGATGGGAGCGCGGGTGGGCCGCAGGCTCTTCGACGACGGTAGTTCGATCCCGGAGAAACCGCTGGTGACGATCGGCGACGACGTCGCGCTCAATGCCGGCTCGAACATCCAGTGCCACTCGCAGGAAGACGGTGGCTTCAAGCTCGACAGCATCACCATCGAGGACGGCTGCACCGTCGGAACCCACGCCTGGGTCCACTACGGCGTGCGGATGGGCCAGGGGTCGGAGCTCGCGATCGACTCCTTCCTCATGAAGGGCGAAGAGGTCCCCCGGCAAGCACAGTGGGGCGGAAACCCGGCGAGTGAGATCCGGGACGCCGCCCACCTGCCCGCAAGCATTCACTGACGGGAACCCACGACAACACTCCCCCAGCCCCAGGCCGACGTCGAGCGCTTTCGACGCCGGTGTGGTCGATGACGCGTGAAAACAGCGATTGGAGAGGGAACAGTGAGCAGAGCGGAAAGCGCGACGAGGGCGCCGGCCGGAGGTGACCGGGACTACTGGGCCGCCGTGCTCGCCGCGGGCGGTGCCACAACTATTCCACAGTGGACACTCGACCCGGTGGCAGGTGTCGCGGAGCACGAAACCCCGATGCACGAAGACGTCGTGACCATGCTGCGCCGGGTGACCGGTGAGCTGTCCATCCCCCTGAGTTCCATGCTGCTCGCGGCGCACGCGAAGGTGCTCGCCGCGCTGTCCGGCGAACGGGAAGTCGTCTGGGGACACCGCACCGCGCCCGGCGGGCCGCCGCTGCCGTGCGGGCTGACGATCGAACCGGGGCCCTGGCGGGCACTACTCCACGACGCCGCCCAGGCCGAGGCCGAACTGTTGTCGCACAAGGACTTCCCGCTCGACGATCTCCGGCGGGACCTGGGCCTGCCCGGACCGGTGTCCGAGACGGTGCTGGATCCGGGCGGCCACGGCGGCGATCTTCCCGAGGACGCCGTACTTTCGGTCGGCCTTGTGGACGACGGCGGCGGGCTGGCCCTGCGGATCCGGTATCGCACCGACGTCCTCGACGCGGAGTGCGCGGCCAGGATCGGTGGCTACCACCACACCGCGCTGGCCGCGCTCGCCGCGGATCCGGACGCGGAGCACAGCGAGCAATCCCTGCTGTCGGCGGAGGAACTCGTCTGGCAACTGGAAGGTCTGGCCGGACCCCACCGGGAACTGCCCGATCTCCGGGCCCACGAGCTGTTCGAGCAGCAGGTGCGTGTCCACCCGAAAGCGGTCGCGGCGGTGCACGGTCAGCGGCAGTGGACCTACCGGCAGCTCAACGCCCGTGCCAACCGGCTGGCCAGGGCCCTGCTGGCGCGGGGCTTGCGCCGCGAGGACGTCGTCGCGGTGGTGACCGAGCGCGGCCTGGACTGGCTGGCCGCCGTTCTCGCGATCTTCAAGGCAGGGGGCGTCTATCTGCCCATCGAGCCGCATTTCCCGGCCGACCGCATCGCGAAAACGCTCTCGCGCGCGGAATGCGGGCTGGTACTGACCGAGCCGGGCAGCACCACCACGCTCGACAAGGCGCTCGGCACACTGCCCGGAACCCCATGCCTGATCATCGACACGGCCTGCGCCGAACAGCACGACGAGACGGATCTCGGCATCGAAGTCACGCCGAATCAGCTCGCCTACATCTACTTCACCTCCGGCTCGACCGGGGAGCCGAAGGGAGCGATGCTCGAGCACGCCGGAATGCTCAACCACCTCTACGCCAAGATCGACGACCTGGGAATCGCCGAAGGCCAGATCGTCGCCCAGACCGCACCGCAGTGCTTCGACATCTCGCTGTGGCAGCTCGTCGCCGGGCTCCTGGTCGGCGGCCGGACGCTGGTGATCGGGCAGGAGATCATCCTCGACGTGCGGCGGTTCGTCGACACCGTCGTCGGGGGCCGGGTCAACGTGCTGCAGCTCGTCCCGTCCTACCTCGAGGTCGTTCTGTCCTTTGTGGAGCAGAACCCGCGCCCGCTGCCGGACCTGCGATGCGTGTCGGTGACCGGCGAGGCGCTGAAGAAGGAGCTCACCGAGCGCTGGTTCGCGGCCGAACCGGACATCAAGCTCGTCAACGCCTACGGGCTGACCGAGACCTCGGACGACACCAACCACGAGGTCATGACCCGGCCGCCGGACCGCGACCGGGTGCCGCTCGGCCCCGCGGTGAACAACGTGCACGTCTACGTCGTCGACGAGCGATTGTCCTTGGTACCACTGGGTGCTCCCGGCGAGATCGTCTTCTCGGGCGTGTGCGTCGGGCGGGGCTACGTCAACGACCCGGAACGCACGCGGGCCGCGTTCCGCACCGATCCGTATCACCCCGGCCGCCGGCTCTACCGCAGCGGCGACCACGGCCGCTGGCTGCCCGAAGGGAAGCTCGAGTTCCTCGGCCGCCGCGACACCCAGGTCAAGATCCGCGGATTCCGGATCGAGATCGGCGAGATCGAGAACACCCTGCTGCGCGTGCCCGGTGTCCGTGACGCGGCGGTGGTGGTCGTCGAGCGGGAGGACCGGAGCAAACACCTGGTGGCCTTCTACTCCGCCGCGCGACCGCTGGAACTCGAGACCCTGCGGACGCGGCTGGCCGCGTCGCTGCCCGAATACATGGTGCCACCGGCCTTCCAGTGGCAGGACCGCCTCCCGGTGAACGCCAACGGAAAGATCGACAAGAAGACACTGACGGTGTGGGCCGCCGAGCTCCACCGCGGCGACGAGCCCGGCGGGCAGCACCACGCGCCCAGTACACCGACCGAAAAACGACTGGCGGAAGCCTGGGCGGGCGTACTCGGCGTCCGCGCGGACCAGCTCGGCAGGCGGGACCACTTCTTCGATCGGGGCGGATCCTCGCTGTCGGCGGTGAAACTGGCGATCGCGCTCGACCGCACGGTGTCCTTGAAGGACATCACCCGGCACCCGATCCTCGCCGATCTCGCCGAGGTCCTGGACGCCGACCGCACACTGCCCGGCTGAATCCGACGTCCTGAGTACGACCGATACAACGGAAAGGAACACGGAAAATGTCATTCTCGTCCGCGGCGTCGCTGCTCGACGTCGCCCTGCGCCCCGGCGCGCCCCCGATACTGGACGTCGGGAGCACCGACGTCCCGCCGAGCTGGGTGGCCGGCCACCGGGACGCCCTGCGCGCCGTCGTCCTGGAACACGGTTCGCTCCTGATCCGTGGTCTCGGCCTCGCCGACCCGGCCGGAGCCGCCGCCGTCTTCCGGGAACTGACCAGCGATCTGATGGCGGAGAAAGAACCGTTCGCGCCGCGCTCGGCCTACGCCCCCGGTGTCCATTCGTCCACACCGTGGCCGCCGCATCAGCCGATGTGCATGCACCACGAGCTCAGCTACACCCTCGAATTCCCCGGCCTGCTGCTCTTCGCCTGCCTCACCCCGCCCACCGGCGGTGGCGTGACCGGCGTCGCCGACGCGGCGGCCGTGCTCGCGGCGCTGCCACCCGAGCTGGTCGACCGGTTCGAGCGGGACGGCTGGCAGCTCGTCCGCTGCTACAACGAAGAGATCGGCGCGTCGGTCGGCGAAACGTTCGGTACCGACGATCGCCGGGCCGTCGAACGGTACTGCCGGGACAACGCCATCGAATTCGCCTGGCAGCCCGACGGCGGACTGCGCACCCGGCAACGGCGCAGTGCCGTGATCCGCCATCCGCTCAGCGGCCTGCGCTGCTGGTTCAACCAGATCGCGTTCCTGAACGAATGGACGATCGAACCCGAGATCCGGGAATACCTCGTGGACCTCTACGGTGCCGACGGACTGCCGTTCACCACGCGCTTCGGCAACGGCGACCCCATCGGCGAGGACGTCGTGCAGTTGCTCAACGACGTCTACGAGGCCCAAACCGCGCGAGAACCGTGGCAGGCGGGTGATCTGCTGCTCGTGGACAACCTCCGTACCGCGCACAGCAGGGAAGCCTTCGAGGGACCCCGCGAAGTGGTCGTCGGCATGGGCGACCCGATCCGCCTGAGCGACTGCGCGCCCACCGTGGAGGTGAGGACCCGATGACCACCACGGGCGCGCCCACCGCCGCCGCGCCGGCGGGGCCGGTCACCGTGCCGCCGTTCGCGGTGATCTCCGGTGCCCAGGTCCACGAAGCGCTGCGGGGCCGCGAGAGCCGGATCGTGGGACTGGTCGAGGAGACCTACCGGCTGCACGGCGCCGGCGACTCGGTCAACCCGCCTTCCTACTTCCTGCGGTTTCCCGACCGTCCCACCGCCAGGATCATCGCGCTGCCCGCGTCGATCGGCGGATCCGTCGGGGTCGACGGCCTCAAGTGGGTCTCCAGTTATCCGGACAATGTGGCGGCCGGCATCCCGCGGGCGTCGGCGGTGCTGATCCTCAACGACCGCGACACCGGATATCCCTTCGCCTGCCTGGAAAGTTCGATCATCAGCGCCACCAGGACGGCGGCGTCGGCGGCACTGGCCGCGGACGTGCTCAGCCGTGGCCGGGAGCGTCCCGCCCGTGTCGGGTTCTTCGGGGTGGGCCTGATCGCCCGCTACATCCACACCTTCCTGGCGGCCACCGGCTGGTCGTTCGACGAGATCGGGGTGCACGACCTGTCCGCGGACAACGCGGCGGGCTTCCGGGGTTATCTCGAACAGGCGGGCGGCGGGCGGGTCACCGTCCACGAGACGGCCGAGCAGCTGATCCGGTCCAGCGATCTGGTGGTGTTCGCCACCGTCGCCGGACGGCCGCATGTCGAGGACGTCACGTGGTTCGATCATCATCCGCTGGTCCTGCACGTGTCGCTGCGGGACCTCGCGCCCGAGATCCTGCTCGCCTCGGCCAACGTCGTCGACGACGTCGAGCACTGTCTCAAGGCCGAGACCTCGCCGCATCTGGCCGAGCAGCTCACCGGGTCGCGGGACTTCCTGCTCGGCACGCTCGACGACGTCATCGCCGGACGGGTGGTCCCGCCCCAGGACCAGCCGCTGATCTTTTCGCCGTTCGGCCTCGGCGTCCTCGATCTCGCCGTCGGCAAGTACGTGTACGACGAGGTCTCCCGTGCCGGCGAACTCCACATCATCGACGACTTCTTCCGGGAGCTGCGCCGCTATGGCTGACCGGCCGGACATCCCGGAAACGAGGAGAACACAGTGCCCGTCATAACCGTCCCCGAAGCCTTCAACGAGGAAGAGCTCTACATCGACCTCCAATGGAGCTTCGGGCATCCGATCTACCTGAAATGCGAAGGCTTCAACTTCGCCGGATCGATCAAACTGAAGGCCGCGACGGAAATGGTCGACGCCGCCGAGCGGGACGGAACGCTCACCGCCGGATCGGTGCTGATCGAATCGTCGTCCGGCAACCTCGGCGTGGCGCTGAGCATGCTCGCCGCCAGCCGCGGCTACCATTTCCTGTGCGTCACCGATTCCCGGTGCAATCTCTCCACCCGGCGCGCGATCGAGGCACTGGGCAACGAGGTGCACGTGGTCACCGAACCCAGTGCCGCCGGGGGTTTTCTCGGGGCCAGGATCGACTACGTCCGCGCGCTCTGCGCCTCCGACAGCCGTTACGTGTGGCTCGATCAGTACCGCAACCCCAACAACTGGCGGTCGCACTACCGCCGGACCGCGCCCGCGATCGCCACCGCCTTTCCCAAGCTGGACCTCCTGTTCGTCGGGGCGGGCACCACCGGCACGTTGATGGGGTGCGCGCAGTACTTCCGGGAGTGGCACCGCCCGGTGCGGGTCATCGCGGTGGACAGCGTCGGGTCGGTGACCTTCGGCGGCCCGCCGGGTCAGCGGATGCTGCCGGGGCTGGGCACGAGCGTCCGCCCGCCGCTGCTCGACGAGTCCTATGTGGACGAAGTGATCCTGGTCGAGGAGGCCGACACCGTGCGCGCCTGCCACCGGCTGGCACGCAGCGGTTTCCTCTTCGGCGGATCGACCGGCACCGTCGTCAGCGGCGCCACCGCGTGGCTCGACCGGCACGACGCGCGGGATCTCACCGCGGTGGCCATCGCCCCGGATCTCGGCGAACGCTACCTCGATACGATCTACCACACCAACTGGCTCCACGACATCTACGGCGACCAGGTCCTCGATGTCGCGGGTAAGCCCGCCGAACACCCGAGCCCCACCCTCCAGTGCTACTGACCACGAACGCTTCGCAGCCGCGAGGAAGCGTGTTTCGCCGCCGCACGACCTCTGGGGTTACCTATTCTTACGAATAGCGCACCGAGCGGAGAAATTCGCGAAGCGAACGTGGAGTTCGGCCGGGTGTCCGCGTCCGACACCGCGGGCACCCGGCCGTACGCATCGGATTCCGGGGCTCACACCGGGGTTTTCTCGGCAGGAGGGCCGGCCGCGAGGCGCAGCGGGCTCTCGTCCGGGCGGATACGGGGAATCTTTCTTTCGCCCCGCACCGCCGTCAGGGGTTGCAGATCCAGCAAGGGCAGATCCGTGACCGCCTCCAGATGGCGCAACAGGATGCCTTCGCGCAGTGCCCACGGGCACACCTCGACGACGTCCACGTCCAGCGCGGCCAGCGTCGCCTCCGCCACCACCGCGCCCGCGACGATCTGCCGCGCCCGTGGCTTCGAAACGCCGCGGAACCGGGCGCGCTCGGCGGCGGAGACCCCGGCGAGGCGGGGGATCCACGTCCGCAGATCGGCCCGGCTGAGCTCGCGCCGCACGAACGGCCCCTTCCGGCCGGCAGGCGCGCCCGCCAGCCGCGCGAGCTGTTTGAACGTCTTCGACGTCACCACCATCCGCCGGGCGTCCCCTTCCCAGCGAAGCCGGTCGAGCACTTCACCCAGCGTCGTGCGCACGTGCCGGCGCAACGTCTTGAGCTCCCGGCGCGTCGGCGGGTCGGCCGTGAGGAACTCGCGGGTCAGCCTTCCCGCCCCCAACGGAAGGGAGGTCGCGAGTTCCGGTTCGACGTCGCGGCCCAGCACCAGTTCCATCGAGCCGCCGCCGATGTCCGCGAGCAGCACGCGGCCCGCCGACCAGCCGTACCACCTGCGCGCCGCGAAGTAGGTCAGCCTGCCTTCCTCCTCCCCGGAGAGGAACTGCGGCCGGACCCCGGATCGCTGCTCGATCCGGTCGATGATCTCCGCGCGGTTGGCCGCGTCCCGCACCGCCGCCGTCACGAACGGGTAGAGATGGTCCACGCCGAGCCGGGAGGCCGCCTCGACGGCCGTGCCCACGGCGTTCGCGGCTCGCTCGATCCCCGCCTCACCCAGCACGCCGTCCGCGCCCAGCTCCTCGGACAGCAAGGTGGGCGCCTTCACCGCGTGCACCGGGAGCGGCGGCGCCCCGGCCACCACCTCCACCACCTGCAACTGGGCCGAATTCGAACCGATGTCCAGGACCGCGAGTCTCATCGGCCCCGGTTACCCCGTCCGTTCCCCGGCAAACGGCCGTCACAGCAGCATCACTCGGGACTCGCGGTGGTGGCGGCGGGCGACGCATGTCGCGAATGACGCGTACGAGACGCTCAACGTCGCCAACGGAGCGTTCGCGACGTCGCGCTCCACCGAGCCGTGGCGAGGCCGTGATCACAGCCCGGGGTATGAACCGGCGTGATCGGGGTACCCCCTTGTCAGACCGAGAGGGGTGCGACCCATGCACGACGTGACGAGCAGGCTACGTCCTTCGGCGGATCTCGCGCTGGACGGCGAGGACACGCCCGAACAGGCGGACGTCCGGCGCAGGGCCGCGGCGGTGGTGGCGGCCGGAGCACACGACGCCGACGACTGCGCCATGCTGCTGGACATGCTCGGGCTGCACCAGAGCCCGCGGACCTTCGACGCCAGGGAGTCCACAGAGGACGCTCCGGCCGCCAGGACGGGACGGGCCTAGCCGTGCTGCGACTGGGGTTTCCCGTGATCGGGGTGAAGGACGTCGAACGCGCGGCGGCCTTCTGGGCCGCGGCGCTGCACCTGGTCCCCACCGAGGAGTGGGCGAGCGACACGTGGCGGACGCTGGCCCACGCGGACGGGTCCGGCAGGGTGCTGGGGCTGATGCGCAGTGAATCGCCCGCCCAGGACCACCCGCGTATCCACCTCGACCTGCTGGTCGACACCCCGGCCGAGCAGGAGGCCGAGGTCGTGCGGCTCGTCGAACTCGGCGCGTACGTGGTGAACTGGGACCGGTACCCGCCGGATCCCGACTTCGTCGTACTGGCCGATCCGGACGACAACGTCTTCTGCGTGGTCGATCTGAGCAAGGCACCATCCGGGAGCTGATCCGGCGTTTATTCCCGGGTAGCCGGGGGAATCCGCGTGGCATGCTTCGGGTACTGGCCTGGTGGGTGGCACTGACCGCGGCGTGGCTGCTCACGACGTCCACTGTGGACATCGCGGAGCTCGTGGCCGCCGCGGTGGCCGCCGTGCCGTGTGCGGTGATCGCGCCCTTCGCCGGGCGCGCGCTGGGCGGAGTCGAAAAACCGCGGGCGAGCTGGCTCCGATGGTTCCTCCCCGTGCCACGGGCCGTCACGACCGAGACGGTTCGTGCGCTGCGGACGCGGGAAACCGGCCACTTCGAGACGCTGCGGCTGCCCGCGGACCGGATAGCAGCGCGGCAGGCGGTCGCGACCGTCGCGATCGGGCTCTCCCCCGGCGCGATGGTGGCCGACGTCCCGCCAGGCGGCCGGACGGTGGTCGTCCATCGGCTGCTACCCGGCGCATCGGCGGTGCTGGAGAAGATCCGGCGATGACCGGCTGGCTGATCGCGGGGGCCGTGCTCCTCGTCGGCGGGCTCGGCCCGGCGTTGTGGCTCGCCGCCAGAGGCTCTCCGTCGAGCCGGATGGCCGGACTCGAACTCGGCGGCGCGGTCACGGTCCTGACGCTGCTCGTGCTCGCGCAGGGATACGGACCTTCGAGCGCGCTGATCCTGCCCCTTGTCCTGGCACTGCTGGCCTTCGCCGGCACGCTCGTGTTCGTCCGGCTGCTGGGGCAACGATGAACGTCTTCGCCGCGGTGCCGACGTTCGCCGGGGCCGGTGTGGTCGTGATCGCGGCGTTCGGCATGCTGCGGGCCAGGACCACCTTGGCACGCCTGCATTTCCTCGCGCCCGTGACGACGATGGGCGGTCCGCTGATCGGGCTCGGCCTCGTCGTCGAGATCGGCTGGAACCTCACCTCGGGCATGGTGGCGCTGACCGTCGTCCTTCTCGCCCTCACCGGACCCGTGCAGCAGACGGCGACCGCGCGCCTGGCCGAAGACCGGGAAGAAGAGTGAACGCCGTCCTGCTCCTGATCGCCCTCGCGTTCGTCGCGGTGGCGGGGACGATCGTGGTGCGCACCGAGGACCCCGCTCGCCAGGCGATCACGCTGTCGGTGTTCAGCCTGCTCCTCACGCTGCTGTTCGTGGTCCTGCAGGCACCCGACGTCGCGCTGTCGGAGCTGGTCGTCGGCTCGGCGATCGTGCCGTTGCTGGTGCTGCTGACGCTGCGCAAGGTCCGGGGTGGCAAGCCGTGACACGGCGGATCCGGACGGTGCTGGCGCTGCTCGGGGCCGCGGGGATCGCGGCGCTGCTGCTGGCCGCGTTCACGCGCGTCCCCGTGCCGGGCGGGCCAGGGCACCTCTACCGCGATCTCGTGCTCGGCCCCGCGCTGGCGCACGCGACCCCGAACCTGGTGTCCTCGATCAACTTCGACCTGCGGGCGCTGGACACCCTCGGCGAGGAGACGATCGTGACTGCGGCCGTGGTCGGCACGCTCTGCCTGCTCGCCCCGTCGGCGGCCGAGCGGCGGCGGATCGGCTCCGATCACCGTCCGGTGCTGCCGGCGGTCAAGCTGGCCGGTTACCTGCTGCTGCCGCTGACCACGCTGCTCGGCCTGGATGTGGTGCTGCACGGTCATTTGACGCCGGGCGGCGGGTTCCAGGGCGGGGTGGTGCTCGCGACCGGCTGGCATCTGCTGTATCTCGCCGGGGACTACCCCGCGTTGTCCCGGCTCCGGCCGATCGGCTGGTGTGAGTACGCCGAGGCCGCGGGAACCGGTTTCTACGTCGTCACCGGCCTGCTCGGGCTCGGCCTCGCCGGTTCGTTCCTGGCGAACTTCCTGCCCGCCGGTACGTTCGGCTCGCTGCTTTCGACGGGCACGGTACCGCTGCTGAGCCTGTGCGTCGGCGCCGAGGTGGCGGCGGGACTGCTGGTGATGCTCGCCCAGTTCCTCGAACAGGGCCTCATCCGCGAACGGCGCCCGTCGTGATCGCGGCCTACGGGTGTTACGGCGTGGCCGCCTGGCTGCTGCTGATCGGCTGCCTGGCCATCGTGCGCAGCCGGAACCTGATCCACGCCGTGGTTTCGCTGTCGGTCGCCCAGTCGGGCACCTACGTGCTGTTGCTGGGTATCGGCTACCAGCGCGGCGCGAGTCCGCCGATCCTGCCCGCCGGGCCCGTCGTGGACCCGATGGTGCAGGCCATGACGCTGACCGACATCGTGGTGTCGGCCACCATCACCGCGCTGCTGCTCGCCATCACCCTCCAGGTCTCCCGGCGGCACGGCACCATCGACCCGGACGAGCTCCGGGCGCTGCGGGGCTGAACCGTGTCCGCCCTGCCCGCGCTCGCGATCGCGCTCCCCTTGCTCGGCGCCTGCGTACTGCTGGGCTTCGGGCGGCTGCTGCGCCGTACCGTGGTCGACGCGCTGGCCATCGCGTGCACGCTCGGCGTCGTCGCGGTGCTGGCCGTGCTGGTGAGCGCGTGCCGCCACGGCCGGGTGGTGAGCTGGCTGGGCGGCCACCCGCCGCTGGAGGGCCGGTCCACCGGGATCGTCCTCGTCGCCGACGGGCTTTCCGCGTTGCTCGGCCTGCTCGCGGCGGTGCTGCTGACGTTCGCGCTGCTCTACGGCTGGCGGTACTTCGAAGCCGTCGAAGCGCGGTTCCACGCGATGATGCTCCTGTTCCTGACGGGCATGCTCGGCTTCCTGTTCACCGGTGACCTGTTCACCATGTTCGTCTTCTTCGAGCTGATGAGCGCGGTCGCCTACGCGCTGACCGGCTATCAGGCCGACGAAGCGGAATCCGTGCAGGGAGCGCTGACTTTCGGAGTGCTCAACTCCCTCGGCGCGTATTTCACCTTGACCGGGATCGGCCTGCTCTACGCCAGGACCGGGCAGCTCGGCATGGCCCAGATCGCCGCGGGGCTACCGCCGGAGCGTCACGACGCACTCGTCGTCGCCGCGTTCGTCCTGGTCGCGACCGGTCTTCTGGTCAAGGCCGCGGCGGCGCCGTTCCACTTCTGGCTCGCCGACGCGCATGCCGTCGCACCGGCGCCGGTCTGCGTCCTGTTCTCCGGCATCATGGTCGAACTGGGGCTCTACGGCCTGATCCGGGTGTACCGGATCGTGTTCGAGCCCGCACTCGGCGACGCGGTGCTCGGCCGCACCGCGCTCGTCCTCGGCGTCGTCACCGCCGTGACCGGTGCGGTACTGAGCTGCACCCAGCGCCACCTCAAACGCCTGCTCGCCTACTCCACCATCGCACACGTCGGGATGTTCCTCTGTGGACTGTCTATTCTCGACGGCCCGGCGCTGAGCGGTTTCGCGCTGGCCGTGGCCGGGCACGCGGGCGCGAAGGGTGCTTTGTTCCTGCTCACCGGCATGCTGCGCAACCGGTACGGAAGCGTGGACATCGACGAGCTGTACGGCAGCGCCCGGCCCGCCCGCACGGAGGCGGTGTTGTTTCTGATCGCCGCTCTGGCACTCACCGGGCTGCCGCCCTTCGGCGCCGCACTGGGAAAGAGCGTCAGCGAACATGCCGGACCTTCCTGGCTGACCCCGCTGTTCCTCGCGGTTTCGGTGCTCACCGGCGCCGCCGTGCTGTGCGCGGGCGCCCGTGTCTACTTCGGACTCGGCAAACCACCGCACGACAGCGCCGAGGAAACCAGCACCGGCTCGCCCGAAGAACCCGAGACCGGCAGGCGGCTGGCGGGTACTCCGGCGGTCATGCTCGCGTCGGCGATCGGTCTCCTCCTGTGTTCGCTGCTCGCCGGAGTTCTCCCCGCCGTACGGGAGTGGGCCGCACAGGCGGGAAGCCAGGCCGCGGATCGTTTGGGTTACCTCCACGACGTGCTCCCGGTCCTTCCCGCCGCTCCCGCGCCACCGTCCACAGCGGACTGGACGGCCGCGGGCATCCTCACCGCGTCCGTGGCGGTGCTCGCCGCTGTGGGCGCGTGCGCCGCGACGCTGTGGCGATGGCTGCCGCACGGCCCGCGCGCCGCCAGGAAGGTCCTGCACACGTTGCACGAACTGCAGTCCGGGCACATCGGCGACTACGTGGCCTGGCTGCTGGCCGGCGTGGCCGCGCTCGGCGCGCTCTCCTGGTGGTGACGCTCCCGTTCGCGGCCCCGGGCAGGCGCCGGACCGAGGGACGCCCTGGGTGCGTTGGGTGCACCGGGGGCGTCCCTCGGTGC
>NZ_JBHYIQ010000009.1:138218-173414 GCF_042739895.1 Amycolatopsis sp. NPDC059021 | reverse complement strand
CAACAAACCTCGCATTGTCGTCGGCTCCGACCCCTGTGAAACCCACACCGGCTGGGGGTCTCGGCGGCGCCGCACCGGGTTTCTCGCGGGGGGAGGGTTTGCGGGGGAAGGGCTGTTCTCGACCGGGTCGATCATCGCGCGGCACCACCGGCGGCCTGTAGTGAGGCCGTGCACGAGGATCGCATGACATTTGTCATGGGATGTGCCGTGCTGCCGGTCTCGCCCGGGAACGGGCCGGTGCCCATCGGCCGGTGCCGTTCAGCTTCCGCACCGGGAAAAATGTGATCCGTGCGATATTATCACGAATGTTCGCGGAGTAATTCCGTACTGGGGAAAGTTCCGACATCGAGGAGTATTCTCATGCGTGAAACCACGGGGAATCCCGGCGTGGACCTGATCGAAGTCACCCTGAAGGGCGGTCCGGCGAGCATTCCCGAGTCGGCGCGAGCGCGGCGGGTCGGTGTGCTCGAGGAGAAGATCAAGATCCCGCACCAGGGCGGGTACGAGCATTTCGAGCGCGCGGCCGACGCGGCACCGGGCGATGCGTCGGAGATCGTGTACCGCTGGACGATGCGGACGAAGCCGGCCGAGTGACGAGCCGGGCACGGGCCGTCCGGGGCCGCTCGCCTGTGGCGCCGCGTGCCTGTTCAACTGCGGCGCGTCATCGCCTGAACATGCGAAAAGTCCTTTTCAGACGAATTTTCGGGGTCTCATGAGCGACGGCGCGGCCCCCGGCCGGACGTGCCGCCCGGATTCCGGTACCGGCAGCGGGCGGCACCGGAATCCGGGCGGTCTACGCGTTCGCGCGGGAGGCGTCGGCCTCGAAGTTCCGGTCCAGCAGCTCGAGGATCCCGTCCAGATGGGAGGTGAGGAAGAAGTGCCCGCCGGTGAAGACCTGCAGGTCGAACGGCCCGGTCGTGTGCGCGGCCCATTCCTTCGCTTCGTCGAGTGTCGTTTTCGGGTCGGCGTCACCGGTCAACGCGGAGATCGGGCAGCCGACCGTGGTTTCCGGGGCGCAGCGGTAGGTCTCCACCGCGCGGTAGTCGGCCCGCAGCGCCGGGAGCGCGGCCCGCATGATCTCCTCGTCGTCGAGGATCGTCGCGGCCGATCCGTTCAGCCGCCGGATTTCCGCCATGATCCCCGCGTCGTCACGCCGGTGCACGATCTCGTCCCGGTGGGTGGCCGGGCCACGGCGGCCGGACGCGTACAGCCGCGCGGGCGTCTTCCCGTCGCTCTCGAACCGGCGCGCGACCTCGAACGCCACGATGGCGCCCATGCTGTGCCCGAAGAGCGTCAAGGGAAGTTCGGGTTGTCCACTGAGGACCTCGTGGACGCGTTCGGCGAGTGTCGGAATGTCTTCGATCGGGGTTTCGGACCGGCGGTCCTGGCGGCCGGGGTACTGAATCGCGATGACCTCGACCCGGGATTTCAGCGCGAACGGGACCGGGCGGAAGAACGGGGCGGTCCCGCCCGCGTGCGGGAAGCACACGAGCCGCGCGACCGGTTCCCGTACCTCGCGATAACGACGGCACCACAGGCCGTCGCCGGCGGAATTCTGTGGCATATCGCCGGTATAGCAGAGAATGCGGCCGCGCTGTAATGTGCCGCCGCGCCGGATGTGTTCAACTGCGGCGGTCCGCAGCTGAGTGGCGCCGTCCGAGGTGGGCCGGGTGTGCAGGTTTCCGATGGTTGCGCCGCGCGGCGGAGCTGGTTAGCGTCCGGTCCGCCGGACGGACCGCGTTGCCGGTCTACGCGATGAAAAAAATCCTAGGGGTGATGAGCGGTGGGCTATCAGTTCTCGCTGGTTCTGAATCGGGAAATCACGGACGAGGAAATGGTCACGCTCAAGGGCGCGATCCAGGCCGAAGCCTCGTTCGGCGGCGACACCCTGCCGACCGACGCCGACGTGCCGGTCACGAGGATCGAGTTCGACGACACGGTCTCGCCGACGCTCGCGGAGGCGATCGAAGCCGGATTCGAAGCGGTGAAGACCGTTCCCGAGCTCAGCGTGCCCGGCCTCAGCGTGCCGGCCCAGCCCGCCGGGCCCGCGGCGGATGCCGGCGCGGGGGAGGAAGCCGAGACGGTGGACGTCGCCGCCGCGAGCGACAGCGCCGCGCGCGCCTGAGGCCGGGGAGGAGGTGTCATGACCACCAGGGAACCGCTGGCGGCCGAGGACCTGAAGCCCCTTCCGGAGGCGGAACTGGTCAAGCACTACCGGTCGACCGTGCCACCCGAATTCTCCGACCCCGCCGAGGAGCGCCGCCACCGCAAGGAACGCCTCGCGGCGGCGTTGCGGTTGTTCGGCCGGTTCGGGTTCGAGGAGGGCGTGGCAGGCCACATCACCGCGCGCGACCCGGAGTTCCCGGACTACTTCTGGGTCAACCCGTTCGCGATTCCGTTCAAGCACGTGACGGTGAGCGGACTGGTGCTGGTGGACGGGGACGGCAACGTCGTCGACGGCGAGTACCTGGTCAACCAGGCCGCGTTCGTGATCCATTCCTGTGTGCACAAGGCACGCCCCGACGTGGTCGGCGCTGCGCACGCGCATTCCGTCTATGGCAAGGCGTTGTCGGCCACCGGACAGCACATCGAGGCGCTGACGCAGGACGCGTGCGTCTTCTACGACGACCACGCGGTCTTCGAGGACTACACCGGGCTGGTGAACGACCTCGAGGAAGGGCGCCGGATCGCGCGGGCACTCGGCTCGCACAAGGCCGTGATCCTGCGCAACCACGGCCTGCTGACCGTCGGGAGCACGGTCGACTCCGCGGCATGGTGGTTCATCACGATGGAACGCACCGCGCAGGCGCAGCTGGCGGCGAAGGCGGCGGGGGAGACCCTGGAGATCTCTCCGGAGAACGCCAAGCTGACCCACGAGCAGTCGGGGCACGAATACGCGGGCTGGAT
Source organism: Amycolatopsis sp. NPDC059021 (assembly GCF_042739895.1). Lineage (NCBI taxonomy): Bacteria > Bacillati > Actinomycetota > Actinomycetes > Pseudonocardiales > Pseudonocardiaceae > Amycolatopsis > Amycolatopsis sp. NPDC059021. The sequence continues at coordinate 170,507 of NZ_JBHYIQ010000009.1, read as the reverse complement.
CCAGTTCCAGCCGTTGTTCGAATACATCGCCCGAGCCGAGCCGGATCTGTTCGACTGACGACCGGTGTCCCGGCCCCGCGGTGAACCGCGAGACGATTCACGGGACGGTACGGAGAAGAACGCGGATGGCGCCCGCCCGGGTCCCGGGCGGGCGTTACCCGCGCGCGGCCCGTTTCCCGTGTCCGGATCATGACAAATGTCATGGCCGAATGATGGGCGATCTCACTGACCCGGGGGATGCGGACCGGTGAGGATGGTGCCGGTGAAAGTGCAGGCACGGGGTGGCGCCGCTATCCTGGATCGGCCCGCCCTTCCCCCGGCACCGCCGTTGTGCGGACCGGGCAAGGCAAGGAGAGCGCCTCGTGGTCGACTTTCAGTGGGAACCTGAAGCCGTGCATTCGAAGGGGTAACAGTGAAATCCAAGACCATCGCCAGGGAAGAACTCGGCAAATCGGACGTCAAGAGCGCCCTTCGCACGGTGAAGACCCTCGTCGGCTTGTACACGGCACTCAGCCTGCTGACCTTGGTCGCCATCATCCTGCTCAGGAACCGCGCCGATCTGGTCACCGACGCGGTCTGGATCCGGGGCACGATCGTCGCGGTCACCGCGCTGCTGATGTTCTCCTTCGCGATCCGGACCGGACAGGGCAGGAGCCGGGCCTTTCTGCGGCTGCGGCTCGTTTCGGGCATCATGCTGGTCGCGATCGTCGTGATCATCGCGCTGCCGGGAGCGTTCCCGACCTGGATGAAGATCGAGCAGGGAGTCTGCGGGCTGCTCCTGCTCGGCGTGGTGTTCCTCGTCAACGGGCCACGCCTGCGCTCGGTGTTCAGCGGGAAATAGGCCCCCGCGCCCGAGCCCCCATTGAGAAAGCCTGATTAGCGCGGACGACCGCCGCCGGAGACATCACCGTCTCCGGCGGCGTTTTTCGTGTCCGGGGTCCGGACGTCGTGTGTGACATGGTTATCCCGCCGTTCACCGGATAATCACCGGAGGTGTTCAGCTGCTCCCCGGCACCGGTTGAACAACGGCGGACGAAAGCGCGGAACTCGTAGTAGCCTCACGGCAAGCTCGCTGCGGGGCGGGCATGTCTTCGCGGATTCCCATGAGCAGGTCCCGGTGGGAAGAATGCGCGAAAGCGCTTTTCGTGCGCGTCTGGGGAACGGTAGGGGCATGGCGAACGAACAAAAACTTCGCGAATATCTCAAGCTGGTGACCACCAATCTGCGGAAGGCCCGCAGGCAGCTGCGTGAGCTTTCCGAACGCGGCCAGGAGCCGATCGCGATCGTCGGCATGGGCTGCCGCTTCCCCGGTGGGGTCCGCGGTCCGGAACAGCTGTGGGAGCTGGTCGCGGGCGGGACCGACGCGATCTCGGGTTTCCCCGCAGACCGGGGCTGGGACATCGAGAACCTGTACGACTCCGACGTGTCCGACGGTTCCGTCACCCGCCAGGGCGGTTTCCTCTACGACGCCCCGGAGTTCGACGCGGGGTTCTTCGGGATCTCGCCGCGTGAGGCGCTGGCGATGGACCCGCAGCAGCGGCTGCTGCTGGAGATCACCTGGGAGGCGCTGGAACGGGCCGGGATCGACCCCGGCTCCCTGCGCGGCTCGCCGACCGGGGTGTTCGCGGGCGTGTACTCCTCCGGCTACGGCACGAGCCTCCCGATGGACGCCGATGAGGTGAAGGGCCACCTGCTGACCGGGACCGCGAACAGCGTGCTCTCCGGGCGGGTGTCCTTCGCCTTCGGGTTCGAAGGCCCGGCCGTTTCGGTCGACACGGCGTGTTCCTCCTCGCTGGTCTCGATCCACCTGGCCACGCAGGCACTGCGGTCCGGAGAGTGCTCGCTGGCGCTGGCGGGCGGGGTGACCGTGATGTCCTCGCCGACGTTGTTCGCGGAGTTCTCCCGGCAGCAGGGCCTGGCCGCCGACGGCCGCTGCAAGGCGTTCTCCGCGGGAGCGGACGGCACCGGCTGGGGCGAGGGCGCCGGCATGCTGGTGCTGGAACGGCTCTCGGACGCCCACCGCAACGGGCATCGCGTGCTGGCGGTGATCCGGGGTAGCGCGGTCAACCAGGACGGCGCTTCGAACGGGCTCACCGCGCCGAACGGTCCTTCGCAGCAGCGGGTCATCGAGTCGGCGCTGGCCGCCGCACGGCTGGCACCCGGCGACGTCGACGTCGTCGAGGCGCACGGCACCGGGACGGCGCTGGGCGACCCGATCGAGGCCAAGGCGCTGATGGCCGCCTACGGGCAGGACCGCCCGGAGGACCGGCCGCTGTGGCTGGGGTCGGTGAAGTCGAACATCGGGCACACCCAGGCGGCGGCGGGTGTGGCCGGGGTGATCAAGATGGTGATGGCGCTGCGCAACGGAACACTGCCGCGGACGTTGCACGCGGACGAGCCTTCGTCGCATGTGGACTGGTCGGCGGGCGCGGTGCGGCTGCTGACCGAGCCGGTCGCCTGGACCGGTGGTGAGCGGCGCCGGCGGGCGGGGATCTCGGGCTTCGGGATCAGCGGCACCAACGCCCATGTCCTGCTCGAGGAGGCGGGGGAGACCGAGGTCGGCGACCCGGAGGAGGTTCCCGCGCCCGAGGGCACCGAGGAGGGCGGTGACAACGATGACAGGGACGCCGAAGTCGTTGCCACGCCGCCGGTTCCCGTGCTGGAGGGCGGCTCGGCGTGGCTGCTGTCGAGCCGTTCGGCCGAGGGGCTGACGGCGCAGGCGGCTCGTCTGCGTGAGCACGTCGTGGCCCACCCGGAACTGGGTGGCTCCGACGTGGCGTGGTCGCTGGCGACGACCCGGTCGCACTTCGAGCACCGCGCGGTGGTCACCGGCCCCGGCCCGGTCGCCGCGCTGGCCGCGGTGGCGGCCGGGACGCCCTCGGCGGACGTGGTGACCGGGCTGGTGCGCCCGGCCGGCGTGGGCAAGGTGGCGTTCGTGTTCCCCGGCCAGGGCAGCCAGTGGCGGGGGATGGGCCGGGAACTGGCCGCCGTGTCCCCGGTGTTCGCCGCCCGGCTGGCCGAGTGCGCCGAGGCGCTCGCGCCGTTCCTCGACTGGTCGCTGGACGACGTTCTGGCCGGCAGGCACGGGTCCGAGGCCGCGGACGTGGTGCAGCCCGCGCTGTGGGCCGTGATGGTTTCGCTGGCGGAGGTCTGGCGCGCGGCCGGTGTCGTCCCGGACGCCGTCGTGGGCCACAGCCAGGGCGAGATCGCCGCGGCGGTGGTCGCGGGGAGCCTTTCGCTGCGGGACGCGGCACGGGTCGTGGCGTTGCGCGGCAGGGCGCTCACCGCGCTGGCCGGACGCGGCGGGATGATGTCGATCGCCGAGCCGGCCGACGCGGTGCGTGAGCGGATCGGCGCCTGGGGCGAACGCCTCGCGATCGCCGCGGTGAACGGTCCACAGTCGACGGTCGTCTCCGGCGATCCCGGCGCCCTGCGGGAACTCGCCGGATCCTGCCCCGAGGTGCGGACGAAGATCATCCCGGTCGACTACGCCTCGCACAGCGCCCAAGTCGAAGCCCTGCGCGACGAAATCCTCGAGGCGCTGGCCGGGATCACCCCGCGCGAGGCGCGGATCCCGATGATCTCGGCGATGACCGGAGAATCGCTGGCCGGCACCGAACTGGACGCCGGCTACTGGTACGGGAGCCTCCGGGAGACCGTCGAATTCGACCGCGCCGTCCGGAAACTCGGCGAAACCGGGCACGGGGTGTTCATCGAGGCGTCGCCGCATCCCGTCCTCACCACGGCGGTCGCGGACAGCCTCGAGGACCGCGACCCGATCGTGACGGGCACGCTGCGCCGTGACGACGGTGGCGCGCAACGCCTGCTGCTCTCGCTGGCCGAGGCGCATGTCCGGGGTCTCGCCGTCGACTGGACCGCCGTGCTCGACCGCGGCGACAGGGTCGACCTGCCCACCTATGCCTTCCAGCGCACCCGGTTCTGGCCGAAGCCCGTGGTACGGGCGGAGGGCACCGCCGCGGAGTCCGGATTCTGGACCGCGGTGGAGAACGGCGATGTCGACGAACTGGCGGGCGTGCTGGCCGTCGATGGTGATCGCCCGTTCCGTGACGTTCTTCCCGCGCTGGCCTCCTGGCGCCGCCGTGAGCGCGACGACTCCGCGACCGACGACTGGCGCTACCGCGTCGCGTGGGCGCCGATGGGCGACCCGGGGACGGCGGCGCTTTCCGGAACCTGGCTGGTGGTCACCGGGTCGGCCGATCCGGACGACTGCGTGCGCGCGCTCACCGGGCACGGCGCCGACGTCGTCGTGCTCCGGACGGACGAGACCGACCGGCACCGTCTCGCCGCGGAGCTGCCGGAGCGCGAGCTCGCCGGGGTGCTGTCGCTACTCGCGCTGGACGAGGCACCGACGAAGGACTTTCCCGAGGTCTCCCAAGGTATCGCCGCGACCATGGCACTGGTGCAGGCGCTCGGGGACGCGGGGGTCGGTGCCCCGCTGTGGGTGCTGACCCGCGGCGCGGTGGCCACCGGGGCGGGCGAGGTACCGGCCAGCCCGGTGCAGGCACAGGCGTGGGGGCTCGGCCGGGTGGCCGGCCTGGAGCATCCGGACCGCTGGGGCGGTCTCGTCGATCTTCCGTCCACTATGGACGAACGAGCCGGCGCGGGCCTGTGCGCCGTGCTGGCGGGCGACGGCGAAGACCAGGTGGCCCTGCGCCGGTCCGGGATCCTGGCACGCAGGCTGGAACGGGCCCCGCGGCGCCGGTCCGGGCCGGCGGACTGGTCCCCGCGCGGCACGGTGCTGGTGACCGGGGGGACCGGCTCGATCGGCCGTCACATCGGGCCGTGGCTGGCGGCGCGGGGCGCCCGCCGCGTCGTGCTGCCCACCCGGTCCGGGCCGTCGGCGGAGCTGGCCGCGCTCGCCGCGACGCTGGCCGGGGCGGGCACCGCCGTCGACGTGGTGTCCTGCGACATCGCCGGACGCGGGCAGGTGGCCGGGCTGCTGGACCGGATCGCCGCGACCGGACCCGGGCTGAGCACGGTGATCCACGCGGCGAACGTGTTCCACCTGACCCGGCTCGACGAGACGGACCTGGCCGGGCTCGCGACGGCGCTGGGCGCCAAGGTCGCCGGCGCGGCGAATCTCGACGAACTGGCCACCGGCGTCGACGAGTTCGTGCTGTTCTCCTCGATCGCCGCCGCGTGGGGCAGCAACGAGCACGGTGCCTACGCCGCGGCCAATGCCCACCTCGACGCCCTCGCCGAGAACCGTCGCGGGCGGGGCCTGCCGGCGACGTCCATCGCGTGGGGGGTCTGGGACACCCGCGACTGGGCCGCGCTGAACGCGGCCGCGACCCACGAGCCGGGCAGCGTGACCCCGGCGAGGCTGCTGCGCCAGGGCATGAACTTCCTCCCGCCGGAGCCCGCGCTGGCCGCGCTGGGCCGCGTCCTCGCCGACGGCGACACCTTCCTCGCGGTCGCCGACATGGACTGGGCGCGGTTCGCGCCGGTGTTCACCGCGGCCCGTTCCCGCGCGCTGCTGGAATGGATTCCCGAGGCACGCCAGGCGGTCGGCGAGACGACGCCGGACGCGGCGACCGGGAACGGCGCGGCGACCGGGGAACTGGCGAACAGCCTCGCGAAGGCGAATCCCACGGAGCGGGTCCGCATCGTCACCGACCTGGTGCGCACGCACGCCGCCGCGACGCTGGGCCACTCCTCTCCACAGGACGTACCCGCCGCGCGGGCGTTCCGCGATCTCGGCTTCGACTCGCTGACCGCCGTCGAACTCCGCAAACGGCTCAGCGACGCGACAGGGCTGAAGCTGTCCTCCTCGGCCGTCTTCGACTACCCGACGCCGTCGGCACTGGCCGAGCAGATCGTCGCGCAGCTGCTGGGCGGCCCGGCGGAGGTGCCGGCGGCCCCCGCGCCGGTGGCCGCCGCCGATCCCGGCGAGCCGATCGCGATCGTGGGCATCGGCTGCAGGTTCCCCGGCGGTGTCGCCACTCCCGAGCAGTACTGGGACCTGCTGACCGCGGGCGCGGACGTCATCTCGGACTTTCCGGCCGACCGCGGCTGGGACCCCGGCCTGTTCGACCCGGACCCCGACCACCAGGGCAAGTCGTACATCCGGGTGGGCGGTTTCCTCTACGACGCGGCGGAGTTCGACGCGGGGTTCTTCGGGATCTCGCCGCGGGAAGCGCTGGCGATGGATCCGCAGCAGCGGCTGCTGCTGGAAACCGTGTGGGAGGCGCTCGAACGGGCCGGGATCGACCCCGGGTCGCTGCGCGGTTCGAGCACCGGTGTCTTCGCGGGCGCCGCGCTCACCGGCTACGGCGCGGGCATGGCCGAGGGTGACGGCGGCGCCGAAGGGTACCTGGTCACCGGCCACTCCGGGAGCATCATCTCCGGGCGGGTCGCCTACACGCTCGGACTGGAGGGCCCGGCGGTCACCCTCGACACCGCGTGCTCCTCGTCGCTGGTCGCCCTGCACATGGCCACCCAGGCGCTGCGCTCGGGCGAGTGCTCGCTGGCGCTGGTCGGGGGTGTCATGGTGATGGCCACCCCCAGCCAGTTCGTCGGCTTCTCCCGGCAGCGCGGCCTCGCCGTGGACGGCCGGTGCAAGGCGTTCGGCGCGACCGCGGACGGCATGGGCATGTCCGAGGGCGCGGGCATGCTGGCGATCGAGCGGCTCTCCGACGCCCGGCGCAACGGGCATCCGGTGCTCGCCCTCATCCGTGGCAGCGCGATCAACCAGGACGGCGCGTCCAACGGGCTCACCGCGCCGAACGGTCCTTCGCAGCAGCGGGTGATCCGTGCCGCGCTGGCGAACGCCGGTCTGTCCACTTCGGACATCGACGTCGTCGAGGCACACGGCACCGGCACGACACTCGGTGACCCGATCGAGGCACACGCGCTGATCGCGACCTACGGGCAGGACCGGGACCGGCCGCTGTGGCTGGGCTCGGCGAAGTCGAACATCGGGCACACGCAGACCGCCGCGGGTGTCGCGGGCCTGATCAAGATGGTGCTGGCGATGCGGCACCGGACGCTGCCGAAGACACTGCACGCGGACGAACCGTCGCCGCACATCGACTGGGCGGCGGGCCAGGTCCGGGTGCTGGCCGAGCAGCGGCCGTGGACCACCGGCGGTGCCCCGCGCCGGGGCGGCGTGTCGGCCTTCGGCATGAGCGGCACCAACGTGCACGTGATCCTGGAGGAGGCACCCGAGGAGCCGCCCGTCGCCGAGGACGTCCGGGAGCCGCCGGTGCTGAAGCCGGGCGTGTCGGCGTGGCTGATGTCCGCGCGGACCCCCGACGCGCTGGCCGCGCAGGCCGGGCGGCTGCGTGAGTTCGCGCTGGCTCACCCGGAGGTGGCCCCCGCCGATATCGCGTGGTCGCTGGCCACCACCCGCGCGGCCTTCGACCACCGGTCCGTGGTGCTCGGCGCCGACCGCGAGGAACTCGCCGCGGGCCTGGCCGCGGTGGCCACGGCACAGCCGGGCGCCGGGGTGATCACCGGCACGGCGACCGACGGCAAGGTCGTGTTCGTGTTCCCCGGGCAGGGCAGTCAGTGGCCGGGGATGGGGCGGCGGTTGCTGGCGGAGTCGCCGGTGTTCGCGGCCCGGTTCGCGGAGTGCGCCCGCGCCCTGGAGTCCTTTGTGGACTGGTCGCTCGCGGACGTGGTGAACGGCGTCGAAGGCGCGCCGGGCGTCGAAGCGGCCGAGGTGATGCAGCCGGTGCTGTGGGCGATCATGGTCTCGCTGGCCGAAGTCTGGCGAGCGGCAGGCGTCGTTCCGGACGCCGTCGTCGGCCACAGCCAGGGTGAGATCGCCGCGGCGTGCGTGGCGGGGATCCTGACGGTGGAGGACGCCGCACGCGTGGTCGCGGTGCGGTCGAAGGCGTTGAGCGCGCTGGACGTCGAGGGCGGGATGCTCGCGGTGGTCATGCCCGCCGACACGGTCCGCGAGATCCTCGGACCGTGGGGCGAGAGGCTGGCGGTGGCGGCGGTGAACGGCCCGGCCACCACGGTGGTCTCCGGGGAACCCGCGGCGCTGAAGGAGTTCGAGCGCGAGCTGCGGTCGCGCAAGGTGATGCGCTGGCGTATCCCGGCCACCGACTTCGTCGCCCACTCCCAGCTGGTCGAGCCACTGGCCGGCACGCTTCCCGGCGCGCTGGACGGCATCCGCCCGCGCCCCGGCGAGATCCCGTTCTTCTCCACTGTGGAGTGCCAGGTGCTCGACGGGGCCGAGCTGGACGCCGGGTACTGGTACGCCAACGTGCGCCGTCCGGTGCGGTTCATGGAGTCGGTGCTGGCGCTGGCCGGATCCGGGCACCGCGCCTTCGTCGAGGTCTCCCCGCATCCCGTGCTGACCGGTGCCATCGCCGAGACCGCCGAGGACGCGGGTCTGCCCGCGCCGGTGCTCACCGGGACGATCGAGCGGGACGACGGGGGAGCCGACCGGTTCCTCGCCGCGCTGGCCACGGCCGCGGTCCACGGCATCGCGGTCGACTGGACAACCGTCCTCAGTGGACGGAAGGTCGAGCTGCCCACGTACGCCTTCCAGCGCAGCCGTTACTGGCCGGAGCCCAAGGCGTCCGGCCGGGACGTGCCCGCGACCGGGGAAAGCGCTGCCGAGGCCCGCTTCTGGGCCGCGGTCGAGGAAGGCGATCTGGCCGGGCTGGCCGGCACGCTCGCCATCTCCGAACGCGCCCGGCTCGACGGAGTGCTGCCCGCGCTGGCGTCCTGGCGCCGCCGCGAGCGGGGCGAGGAGGCCGTGGCGGGCTGGCGGTTCCGGATCGACTGGGCCGCGGTCGCCGAGCCCGCGACGCCGGTGCTCACCGGGACCTGGCTCGTCGTGACTCCGAGCGGCCTGCCCCGGCACCCGTGCGTGCGGGCGCTCGAAGACCGCGGTGCCCGGGTCGTCGCCGTCGACGTCCCCGCCGGCCGCGCGGATCGGGAAACGCTGGCCTCCCGGATCGCCGAAACGGTCTCCGGTCTCGAACCCGCGGGTGTGGTTTCGTTGCTGGCACTGGACGAGACGCCGATCGCCGGGCTGCCGATGGTGAGTTCCGGACTGGCCGGGACGCTGGCGCTGGTGCAGGCGCTCGGCGACGCGGGGGTCGGCGCGCCGTTGTGGGTGCTGACCCGCGGCGCGGTCGCCGCCGAGGCGGGCGAGGTCCTGGCCAGCCCGGTGCAGGCGCAGGTGTGGGGACTCGGCCGGACCGCCGCCGCGGAGCACCCCGATCGCTGGGGTGGCCTGCTCGACCTGCCGGAGAGCTGGGACGACCGGGACGCCGCGCGGTTCTGCGCGGTGCTCGCCGCCCGCGACGAGGACCAGGTCGCCTTGCGTGGCAAGGGGATTCTCGCCCGGAGGCTGGCACGGGCCCCGCTGCCCCCGGCCCCGCGCGAGCGGTACGCGCCGCGCGGCACGGTGCTCGTCACCGGCGGTACCGGCGCGATCGGCGGGCACGTCGGCCGCTGGCTGACCGGCCGCGAAGCCCGGCGTGTCGTGCTGACCAGCCGGTCCGGCCCCGCTGCCGGGGGCGTCGCCGGGCTCGCCGCGGAACTGGCCGGCGCGGGCACCGCGGTCGACGTCGTCGCCTGCGACACCGGCGAGCGCGCCGCGGTCGCCGGGCTGCTGGACCGCGTCGCCGCCACCGGCCCGGCGCTGTCGACCGTCATGCACGCCGCGGGCGCGCTGGACGACGGCGTGCTCGACCGGCTGAGCGCGGAACGTCTCGCGAACACGTTGTCCGGCAAGGCCGCGGGCGCGGTGCACCTGGACGAGCTGACCGCGGGTCTCGACCTCGACGCGTTCGTGCTGTTCTCCTCCACGTCGGCCACCTTCGGCAACGGCGGCCAGGGCAACTACGCGGCCGCCAACGCCTTCCTCGACGCGCTCGCCGAGGACCGCAGGGCGCGGGGGCTGCCGGGGCTGTCGCTGGCCTGGGGCCCGTGGGACGGCGGCGGCGTCGGACAGGCCAGCGAGGGCGCGCGGCAGCGGCTGGCCCGCAACAAGTGGGAAGTCCTGATGGACCCCGAACTCGCCGTCCGCGCGATGGGCCAGGCGATCGAGGATCCCGGCAACGCCGTGCTGACCCTGATGGAGATCGACTTCACCGCGCTCGCCACCGCGCGCGGTGCCGACGACCTCCGCCGGACTCCGCTGATGCGTGACCTGCCGGAGCTCCACGCGGCCGTCGTGGCACCTGCCGAGTCCACCGAGGACGCCGGGCGTGACCTGACCCGGCAGCTCCCCGCGCGGCCGGTGGCCGAGCAGGAGCGGGTGCTGGCGGACCTGATCCGCGCCGAGGCCGCGTTGGTCATGGGCTACACCTCCGCGTCGGCGATCGAACCGGGCCGCGCGTTCAGCGAGATGGGCCTGGACTCGCTCACCTCGGTGGAACTGCGCAACCGGCTCGCCACCGCCACCGGCCTGCGGCTGCCTACGACGCTGCTGTTCGACCACCCCGATCCGGTCGCGCTCGCGGCGTTCCTGCGGGCGGAGCTGACCGGGGACGCCGCCGAGACGCCCGCTCCGGCCACCACGCGGGCCGACGACGGCGAGCCGCTGGCCATCGTCGCGATGGGCTGCCGGTTCCCCGGCGGCGTGCGGACGCCGGAGGAGCTGTGGGAGCTGCTGGCCGCAGGTGGTGACGCGATCTCCGGCCTGCCCGCCGATCGCGGCTGGGACCTCGACGCGCTCTATGACCCCGATCCCGATCACACCGGCACGCTTTACGTGCGCGAGGGTGGTTTCCTGCACGACGCCCCCGAGTTCGACGCGGGGTTCTTCGGGATTTCCCCGCGTGAGGCGCTGGCGATGGACCCGCAGCAGCGGCTGGTGCTGGAGGTGTCCTGGGAAGCACTGGAGCGCGCGGGGCTCGATCCGGCCTCGCTGCGCGGATCCCGGACCGGGGTGTTCGTCGGCGGGTACTTCTCCGGGTACGACCAGCTCGGGACGCGGCTGGCGCACACGGGCAGCGGCGCCGGGCTCGAAGGCCACCTGATGACCGGCAACGCGACGAGTGTCCTTTCCGGACGGGTGTCCTATCTGCTCGGGCTCGAGGGGCCGGCGCTCACCGTCGACACCGCCTGCTCGTCCTCGCTGGTAGCGCTGCACATGGCGTGCCAGGCGCTGCGGAACGACGAGTGCTCGCTGGCGCTGGCCGGTGGTGTGACCGTGATGGCGACCCCGCGGGACCTGGTCGGCTTCTCGCGGCAGCGCGGGCTCGCCGCGGACGGCCGCTGCAAAGCGTTCTCGGCGGCCGCCGACGGCATGGGCATGGCCGAAGGGGCCGGGATGCTAGCCGTCGAACGGCTTTCCGACGCCCAGCGCAACGGCCACCGGGTGCTGGCGGTGATCCGGGGAAGCGCGGTCAACCAGGATGGCGCGTCGAACGGGCTGACCGCACCGAACGGTCCTTCGCAGCAACGGGTGATCCGTGCCGCGCTGGCGAACGCCGGTCTGTCCACTTCGGACGTCGACGTCGTGGAGGCACACGGCACCGGGACGGTCCTCGGTGACCCGATCGAGGCCCAGGCTCTGCTGGCGACGTATGGCCGGGACCGGGCCGAGCCGTTGTGGCTGGGGTCGGTGAAGTCGAACATCGGGCACACCCAGGCGGCGGCGGGCGTGGCCGGGGTGATCAAGATGATCATGGCGTTACGCAACGAAACACTGCCGCGGACGCTGTACGCGGACGAGCCTTCGTCGCATGTGGACTGGTCGGCGGGCGCGGTACGGCTGCTGACCGGACCCGTGGCTTGGGGGACCGGCGACCGGCCGCGGCGTGCGGGCGTGTCCGGGTTCGGGATGAGCGGCACCAACGCGCATCTCATCCTGGAGGAGGCCCCCGAGCCTCCGGCCCCGGCTCCCGTTCCGGAAGTCACGCCGGTGCTCGCTTCGGCCTCGCCGGTGTGGCCGGTGTCGGGGCGTTCGGCGGACGCGCTGGCCGCGCAGGCGGGCCGGTTGCGGGAGTTCGTGCTGTCCCGGCCCGAACTGTCTGATTCGGACATCGGGTTCTCGCTGGCGACGACGCGGTCGGTGTTCGAGCACCGTGCGGTGGTCCTCGGCACGGGACGCGGGGAGCTGGCCGCCGGTCTCGCCGCGGTCGCGACGAACCAAGCCGTGGCTTCCGTGGTGACCGGTGCGGTACCGCCGGGCGGGGTGGACCGGACGGTGTTCGTGTTCCCTGGTCAGGGCAGTCAGTGGATCGGCATGGGCCGCGAGTTGGCCGGGGTTTCGCCGGTGTTCGCGGCGCGGTTGGCGGAGTGTGCGTCGGCCTTGTCGTCCTTTGTGGACTGGTCGCTGGACGATGTGTTGACGGGTAAGCATGGCTTCGAGGCGGCGGATGTTGTTCAGCCTGCGCTCTGGGCTGTGATGGTGTCGCTGGCTGAGGTGTGGCGTGCTGCTGGTGTTGTGCCGGATGCGGTGGTGGGTCACTCGCAGGGTGAGATCGCGGCCGCCGCGGTGGCGGGGATTCTGTCCCTTGAGGACGCTGCTCGTGTGGTTGCGTTGCGGAGCAAGGCGTTGACTGCGCTTGCCGGTAGGGGCGGGATGATGTCGATTGCCGAGCCCGCGGACGCGGTTCGGGAGCGTATTGCGTCCTGGGGTGATCGGCTTTCGCTGGCCGCTGTGAATGGTCCACTGTCGACAGTTGTTTCAGGTGACCCCGGATCGTTGCGGGAACTTGCCGAGTCGTGCCCTGAGGTGCGCACGAAGATCATCCCGGTGGACTACGCCTCACACTCATCGCAGGTGGATGCGTTGCGGGAGGAGATTCTGTCCGTTTTGGACGGTATCGTCCCGGGCGAGGCGGAGATCCCGATGATTTCGGCGTTGAGTGGCGAGATGGTGTCCGGCCCGGAGCTGGATCCGGAGTATTGGTACGCGAGTCTGCGGGAGACGGTGGAGTTCGAAAGGGCCATCCGGACGCTCGGCGAGAACGGCCACGGCGTATACGTCGAGGTGTCGCCGCACCCGGTGCTCACCACCGCCATCGCCGACGCCCTCGAAGACCGAGCCCCGATCGTCGTCGGCACGCTCCGCCGGGACGAGGGCGGCGCCGAGCGGCTGCTGACGTCGTTCGCCGAGGCGTTCACGTGCGGTGTCACCGTCGAGTGGGCGAAGGTGCAGGGTGCGGGGGAGACCGTCGACCTGCCCACCTACGCCTTTCAGCACCAACGGTTCTGGCCCCGGCTCACCGCCACGGCGGACACCGCCGAGGACAACGCGTTCTGGGCCGCGGTGGACCGCGGTGACGTCCGCGAGCTCGCCGAGACGCTGGCCGTCGACGACGAGCGTGCCGGCGAACTGCTGCCCGCCCTCGCTTCCTACCGCCGCCGCGAACGCGACGACTCCGCCGTGGCGGACTGGCGCTACCGCGTCACCTGGACGCCGGTGCCGGATCCGGCCCCTGCCGTGCTGTCCGGCACCTGGCTGCTCGTCGGCGAGTCGGCGGAGGTCGCCAAGGCACTGACCGAGCACGGCGCCGACGTCGTCACCCACGGCCGTGCCGACCGCGAGAGGCTGGCCGGGCTCGGTGACGTGAAGGGTGTGGTCTCGGTACTCGCATTCGACGAGACCCCGGTGACCGGTTTCCCGACCATGACGGAGGGACTGACCGCCACTCTCGAACTGGTGCAGGCACTCGGCGAGGCCGGGATCGGCGCCCCGCTGTGGGTGCTGACCCGCGGCGCCGTCGCCACCGGCGGCGAGGCGGCCGATCCGGTGCAGGCGCAGGCCTGGGGTCTCGGCCGGGTCGTCGCACTGGAACATCCGGACCGCTGGGGCGGCCTGATCGACCTTCCGTCCACTTCGGACGCATCCGCCGTGGCACGGCTGGCCGCCGTGCTCGCGGGCACCGGTGAAGACCAGGTCGCGCTACGCCCGCACGGCATCCTGGCGCGACGGCTGGTCCGGGCCACTCCGCCGACGCGGACGACGACGTGGACCCCGCGCGGCACCGTGCTCGTCACCGGCGGTACCGGGGCGATGGGCGGGCAGGTCGGCCGCTGGGCCGCCGGGCGGGGCGCCGCACGGGTCGTGCTCACCGCGGGCACTCCGCTCACGAAGGACGTCGCGAGCCTGTCCGCCGACGTCGCGGCCGCGGGCAGCGACGTCGTCCTGACGGCTTGCGACAGCACCCGGCGCGCCGAGCTGGCGGGCGTGCTGGACCGTATCGCGGCCGATGGCCCCGCGCTGACCGCCGTGGTCCACGCGGCCGGTGCCGGGCAGGCGACCGCGGTCGCCGAGACGACCCCGGCGGAACTGGCCGAGGTCGCCGCCGCGAAGGCCGAGGGCGCTGCCTGGCTCGACGAGCTGACCGCCGACTTCGAACTCGACGCGTTCGTGGTGTTCTCGTCGATCGCCGCGACGTGGGGCAGCGCACTGGTGCCTGGGTACGCCGCGGGCAACGCGTTCCTCGACGCGCTCGCCGAACGCCGCCGGGCGCGCGGGCAGGTGGCCACTTCGGTGGCGTGGGGGCCGTGGGACGGCGGAGCCGAGGCGGGCCGGTCGGTCCGGCACGGACTGCGCGTGCTCGACCCGGCGCTCGCGGTCCGCGCGCTGGGCCGGATTCTCGACGACGGCGAGACGACGGTGACGATCGCGGACGTGGACTGGCCGCGGTTCGCCCCGGCGTTCACCCTGCGCCGTCCCAGCCCTCTCATCGAGTCGCTGCCCGAGGTCGCCGGCGCGCTGGCAGGGCCCGGCCCCGCCACGGCCGAAGAGACGGACCTGGCCGTGCGCCTCGCGGGATTGCCGCGAGGACAACGGGAAAAGGTGCTCACGGATCTGGTGTGTGCCGAGGCGGCCCGGGTGCTCGGCTATCCCGGTCCCGGGGACGTCGATCCGGACCGGGCGTTCAGCGAGGTCGGTTTCGACTCGCTGATGTCGGTGGACCTGCGCAACCGGCTCTCGGCCGTGAGCGGCGTGAAGCTGCCGTCCACTGTGGTCTTCGAGTACCCGGCCCCGGCCGCGCTGGCCGCACATCTGCACCAGGTCGTCACCGGCGCGTCGGCCGGGCCGGAGCCGGTACTGGCCGAACTGGACCGGCTGGAGTCGATGCTGGCGGGCCTGCCCGCCGGGGAAGACACCGGCGACACCGAGAACGCCGACCGCGTCACCGCCCGGCTGGACGCGGTGGTGGCCAAGTGGAAGGAGATCCGCGAACGGCCCGCCGGGCCGAGCGTCGCCGAAAAGCTGGAGACCGCGGGCGACGACGAGGTCTTCGACTTCATCGGCAAAGAGTTCGGCATCCACTGACCCGGCTGCGGATGATCCAATCGACGAGGTGGCATAAGTGAGCGAAGAAAAGCTCCGGTACTTCCTCAAGCAGGTGACGGCGAATCTCCACGAGACCCGCCGGCGCCTGCGGGAACTGGAGGCGGCGGACGAGCCGATCGCCGTCGTCGGCCTGGGCTGCCGCTATCCGGGCGGGGTCCGGGAGCCCGAGGACCTGTGGGAACTGGTGGCCTCCGGAACGGACGCCGTCGCGGGCTTCCCCGTCGACCGCGGCTGGGACGTCGAGAACACCGGGTACGAGCGCCAGGGCGGTTTCGTCCACGACGTCGCCGATTTCGACGCCGGATTCTTCGGGATCTCGCCGCGCGAGGCGGTGGCGATGGACCCGCAGCAGCGGCTGTTGCTGGAAGTCTCGTGGGAGACACTGGAACACGCGGGCTTCGACCCGGCTTCGCTGAAGGGGTCCCGGACGGGCGTGTTCGTCGGCGCCACCACGTCCGGCTACGACTGGGTCGCCCGCGAGCACGGCGGCGCCGAGGGACATCTGGTCGCGGGCAGCGCGATGAGCGTCCTGTCCGGCAGGCTCGCCTACACGCTCGGTCTCACCGGACCGGCGGTGAGCGTGGACACCGCGTGCTCCTCGTCGCTGCTTTCGGTGCACCTGGCGGCCAGGGCGCTGCGCGCGGGCGAATGTTCGCTGGCGCTCGCGGGCGGCGTGATGGTGATGGTCACCCCGGGCATGTTCGCCGAGTTCTCCCGGCAGGGGGGCCTGGCCTCCGACGGCCGGTGCAAGGCGTTCTCCGCCGCGGCGGACGGCACCGGCTGGGGCGAGGGCGCGGGCATGGTGCTGCTGGAGCGCCTGCCGGACGCCCAGCGCAACGGGCACGAGGTGCTGGCCGTGATCCGCGGCAGCGCGACCAACCAGGACGGCGCGTCCAACGGGCTCACCGCGCCGAGCGGTCCCGCGCAGCGCCGGGTCATCCGCGCCGCGCTGACCGACGCGAAACTGTCCACTTCGGACGTCGACGCCGTCGAAGCACACGGCACCGGCACCGAGCTGGGTGATCCGATCGAGGCGGAGGCGCTGCTCGCGACCTACGGTCAGGACCGCTCCGCACCGCTCTGGCTCGGGTCGCTGAAGTCCAACATCGGGCACACCCAGACCGCCGCGGGCGTCGCCGGCGTGATCAAGATGGTGCTCGCGCTGCGCCACGAACTGCTCCCGCGAAGCCTGCACGCCGCCGAACCCACCCCCCACGTCGACTGGTCCGCCGGGAACGTGCGGCTGCTCACCGAAGCCGTGCCCTGGCCCGCGTCCGAGCGGCCGCGGCGTGCCGGGGTGTCGGCCTTCGGGGCCAGCGGCACCAACGTGCACCTGATCCTCGAAGAGGCTCCCGCGGCCGAAGAGGCTCCGGAGATCGTCGAGCCCGCTTCCGCACTGGACCGTCCGATGTGGCCGGTCTCCGGGCGTACGCCCGCGGCCTTGGCGGCGCAGGCGGGACGCCTCCGGGAGTTCGTGCTGGCGCGCCCCGGACTGTCCACTGAGGACGTCGGATTCGCGTTGGCGACGACGCGGACGGCGTTCGCCCATCGCGCGGTCGTGACCGGTTCCGATCGTGCTGAGCTGCTGGCGGGTCTGGCGGCGGTGGCGGCTGGGGAGTCGGCGGCGGGTGTGGTGACCGGTGCGGTGGTGCCGGGCCGGGTGGGGTTCGTGTTCGCCGGTCAGGGTAGTCAGCGGGCCGGGATGGGGCGTGAGTTGTACGCGTCGAGCCCGGTGTTCGCGGCGGCGTTCGACGAGGCGTGTGGGGCGATCGAGGCCGAGCTGGGCCTGGCGATCCGGGACGTGGTGCTCGGCGGTGCCGAGGACGAGCGGGCCGATCAGACGCTGTACGCGCAGACCGGATTGTTCGCGGTCGAGGTCGGCCTGGTCGCCATGCTGGCTGCCTGGGGAGTGAAGCCGGACGCGGTCGCGGGGCACTCGGTCGGCGAGATCGCCGCCGCCCATGCGGCGGGTGTGCTCTCACTGGCGGACGCGGCCCGGCTGGTGGCGAACCGGGCCCGGCTGATGCAGGCGCTGCCCGAGGGGGGTGCGATGGCGGCGATCGCGGTGTCCGAAGAGGACATCCGCACCGACGTCGAGAACGCGCCGGGCGTGTCCCTCGCAGCGGTCAACGGCCCGGCGTCGGTGGTGATTTCGGGCGATGCCGAAGCCGTCGAGACGATCGTGGAGCGGTGGCGGGAAGCGGGCCGCCGGGTGCGGCGCCTGCGGGTCAGCCACGCCTTCCACTCCCACCGCATGGACCCCGCGCTTGACGACCTCGCCGCGGTCGCCAGGAGCCTCACCTTCTCCGCGCCCGAGATCCCGTGGGCGGGCGCGCTCACCGGCGAACTGATCGACACCCCGGACGCCGGGTACTGGCCAGCGCAGGCCCGCGAGGCGGTGCGGTTCGCCGACGCCGTCGAGACACTCGCGGCGGAAGGCGTCACCGTTTTCCTCGAGATCGGCCCGGACGGGACCCTCTCCTCGATGGGATCGGGCGTGCTCCCGGGCTCGGTGTTCATCCCCTTGCTGCACCCGGGAACCGAGGCCCCGGCCGCGCTCGCGACGGCGCTGTCGAAGGCCTTCGTCCACGGTGCCGCGATCGACTGGTCCACTGTCCTGAGTGGACACAAGATCGGGCTGCCCACCTACGCGTTCCAGCGTTCCCGGTTCTGGCCGGACACCACGGTCACCGCCGGCGGCGCGGGAAGCGCGGTGGAGTCCCGGTTCTGGTCGGCGATCGAGAACGGCGACGTGGCGGGGCTCGCCGGTGAACTGGCCGTCGAGGACGGCCGGCTGCGGGAGATCGTGCCCGCGCTGGCCTCCTGGCGGCGGCGGGAACTGGACGACACCGCGGCCGCGGACTGGCGTTACCGCGTCTCCTGGATCCCGGTCGCCGAACCCGCGCCGGCGGTGCTGACCGGCACCTGGCTGGTCGTCGGGGACGACCCGGAGATCACCGCCGCGCTGACCGGGCACGGCGCCGAAGTGCTGCACCTCGACGTCGACGGCCTCGACCGCGAGCGGCTCGCGGCGGCGCTCCCGGACGTCGAACTCTCCGGAGTGGTGTCCCTGCTGGCGTTCGACGAGTGCCCGCACCCGGAGTTCCCCGCCCTTCCCGGCGGGCTCGCCGCCACCCTCACGCTGGCGCAGGCGCTGGGGGACGCGGGGGTGAGCGCGCCGCTGTGGGTGCTGACCCGCGGCGCGGTCGCCACCGGTCCACGACCTGGCCTGCCCAGCCCCCGGCAGGCCCAGGCATGGGGTCTCGGCCGGGTGATCGGCCTGGAACACCCGGAGCGCTGGGGCGGGCTGGCCGACCTTCCCTCCACTGTGGACACCCGGACGGCGGCGCAGCTGTGCGCGGTGCTGGCCGGAATCGGTGAGGACCAGGTCGTGCTGCGCCCCTCGGGTATCGCCGCGCGGCGGCTGACGCGTGCTCCGCTGCCGCGCCGGAGGGAAACGTGGACACCGCGCGGCAGCGTCCTGATCACCGGCGGCACCGGCGCGATCGGCGGGCACGCCGGCCGCTGGCTGGCCGGACGGTCGGTGCCGCGCGTGGTGCTGACCAGCCGGTCGGGCCCGGCCGCGGCCGGTGCCGCGCGACTGGCCGCGGAGCTGGCCGGGCGGGGATCGGCGGTCGACGTCGTCGCCGCGGACATCGCCCGGCGCGAGCAGGTGTCCGCCCTGCTCCGGCGGATCCCGGACCTCTCCGCCGTCGTGCACGCGGCCGGGGTCGGCCAGGCCACGCCGGTGCAGGACACCACCCTCGCCGAGCAGGCCGAGGTCACCGAGGCCAAGGTCGCGGGCGCCGAGCACCTGGACGAGCTGACCGCGGACCGCGGGCTGGACGCGTTCGTGGTGTTCTCCTCGATCTCGGCGACCTGGGGAAGCGCCTGGCAGCCCGGGTACGCGGCGGGCAACGCCTTCCTCGACGCGCTGGCCGAAAACCGCCGCGCCCGCGGCCTGGCCGCCACGTCGATCGCCTGGGGCCTGTGGGGCGGGCACGGCCTCGGCGCGGGCGACGGCGGCGAGCAGGCCCGGCGTCGCGGCCTGCGGGCCATGGATCCCCGCACCGCCGTCCGGGCACTGGCCCAGGCGCTCGACGGCGACGAGCACACGATCACCGTCGCCGACGTCGACTGGAACACCTTCGCCCCGACGTTCACCCTGCGCGCCCCGAGCCCGCTGCTCGGTTCCCTGCCCGAGTTCGCCGCCGCCCTGGCCGCCGGCTCCGAGCCCGTTTCGGACAGCGCGGACACCGGACTGGCGGCGCGGCTGGCCGGAATGCCCCTCGCCGAGCAGGACCGGCTGCTGACCGACCTGGTGCGTTCGCGCACCGCGAGCCTGCTCGGGCATCCTTCGGCCGACGCCGTCGACCCCGGCCTGGCGTTCAAGGAACTCGGCTTCGACTCGCTGACTTCCGTGGAACTGCGTGACCGGCTGGCCGAGGCCACCGGCCTGCGCCTGTCCGCGACGCTGGTCTTCGACCACCCGAATCCGGCCGCGCTGGCCGGGTACCTGCGCCGCGAACTGGCAGGCGGGACCGCCGAGGCGGCCGGGCCGGTGGCCGTGGCGGCCACGGACACCGAACCCCTGGCCATCGTCGGCATGGGCCTGCGCCTGCCCGGCGGCGTCGGCACACCGGAGCAGTTGTGGGAACTGCTCGTCACGGGCACCGACGCGGTCTCGGGCTTTCCCGCCGACCGCGGCTGGGACGTCACGGACACCGGTTACGCGCAGGTCGGCGGGTTCCTCGAGGACGCCGCCGACTTCGACCCCGGCTTTTTCGGGATTTCCCCGCGCGAGGCGCTGGCGATGGATCCGCAGCAGCGGTTGCTGCTGGAGGTTTCCTGGGAGGCGCTGGAGCGCGCGGGGATCGATCCGGCGTCGCTGAAGGGCTCACGGACCGGGGTGTTCGCCGGTGCCGCGGCCTCCGGCTACGGCGCGGGCACCACACTCGAGTCCGGTTCGGACAGTCATCTGCGGATGGGCACCGCGACCAGCATCCTGTCCGGCCGGGTCTGCTACGCCCTCGGACTGGAAGGCCCGGCGATCACCGTCGACACGGCGTGCTCCTCCTCGCTGGTGGCCCTGCACCTGGCCGTACGGGCGCTCCGCTCGGGCGAGTGCACGCTGGCACTGGCGGGCGGTGTCACCGTCATGTCCGACCCGGACGTCTACGCCGAGTTCGCCCGCCAGCAGGGGCTCGCCGCCGACGGCCGGTGCAAGGCGTTCTCCGCCACCGCGGACGGCACCGGCTGGGCCGAGGGGGCGGGCATGCTCGCCGTCGAACGCCTTTCCGACGCGCGGCGCCACGGCCACCGGGTGCTGGCGCTCGTGCGGGGTAGCGCCATCAACGCGGACGGCGCGTCCAACGGGCTCACCGCGCCGAACGGTCTTTCGCAGCAACGGGTCATCCGGGCCGCGCTGACCGACGCTCGTCTGTCCACTTCGGACATCGACGCCGTGGAGGCACACGGCACGGGTACCGAGCTGGGCGACCCGATCGAGGCACAGGCGCTGCTGGCCACGTACGGCCGTGACCGCTCCGAACCGCTGTGGCTGGGGTCGGTGAAGTCCAACCTCGGGCACGCCCAGCAGGCGGCCGGGGTCGCCGGGGTGATGAAGATGGTGCTCGCGCTGCGCGCCGGCGTGCTGCCCGCGACGCTGCACGCCGCCGAGCCGTCTCCGCTCGTCGACTGGTCCTCGGGCGGTGTCCGGCTGCTCCAGGAAGCCGAGCCGTGGACGGCCGGGGCACGTCCGCGCCGGGCGGCGGTGTCGGCGTTCGGGATCAGCGGGACCAACGCCCACGTGATCATCGAAGAGGCGCCTGCCGAGGTGGAGACCGCGACCGGGGTCGTGCCGGGAAGTCCGATGTGGATGGTGTCGGGACGCACCGCGGCGGCGCTGGCGGCGCAGGCGGCCCGCTTGCGGGAGTTCGTGCTGGCGCGCCCCGGACTGTCCACTGAGGACGTCGGGTTCTCGCTCGCGACGACGCGGACGGCGTTCGATCACCGTGCGGTCGTCGTCGGCTCCGATCGGGAGGAGCTGCTGGCGGGGCTGGCGGCGGTGGCGGCCGGGGAGTCGGCGGCGGGTGTGGTGGCCGGTTCGGTGGTGCCGGGCCGGGTGGGGTTCGTGTTCGCCGGTCAGGGCAGTCAGCGCGCGGGTATGGGGCGTGAGTTGTACGCGTCGAGTCCGGTTTTCGCGGCGGCATTCGACGAGGCGTGCGCGCTGGTCGAGGCCGAGCTGGGCTTCCCGGTCCGGGATGTGGTGCTCGGGGAGACGGCCGACGAGCGCGCGGATCAGACGCTGTACGCGCAGACCGGATTGTTCGCGGTCGAGGTCGGACTGGTCGCGCTGCTCGCCTCGCAGGGGATCCGGCCGGACGCGGTCGCGGGTCACTCGGTGGGTGAGATCGCCGCGGCGCACACCGCCGGAGTGCTCTCACTGGCGGACGCGGCCCGGCTGGTGGCGAACCGGGCGCGGTTGATGCAGGCGCTGCCCGAAGGCGGCGCGATGGCCGCGATCGCCGCCACGGAAGCGGAAGTTCTCGCCGATGTCGGGGACACGCCGGGTGTGTCGCTGGCGGCGGTCAACGGCCCGGCGTCGGTGGTGATTTCGGGCGATGCCGAAGCCGTCGAGACGCTTGTGGAGCGGTGGCGGGAAGCGGGCCGCCGGGTGCGGCGCCTGAGGGTCAGCCACGCCTTCCACTCCCACCGCATGGACCCCGCGCTTGACGACCTCGCCGCGGTCGCCAGGAGCCTCACCTTCTCCGCGCCCGAGATCCCGTGGGCTGGCGCGCTCACCGGCGAAATCCTCGCGCGGCCGGACGCGGACTACTGGCCGGCCCAGGCCCGCGACGCGGTCCGCTTCGCCGGGGCGATCGAGACGCTGGCCGCGCAGGGCGTGTCGGTGTTCCTCGAGATCGGCCCGGACGGGACGCTGTCCTCGATGGGCTCCGGCGTGCTGCCCGGCTCGGTGTTCGTCCCGATGCTGCGCAAGGACTCCCCGGCCGAGGACGCGGTCCGCGCCGCGCTGGCCCGCGCCCACGTGCACGGCGTCCGCGTCGACTGGACGACCATCCTCAGTGGACGGACGGTCGAACTGCCTGCCTACGCCTTCCAGCACACCCGGTTCTGGCCGCAGCCTGCGGTCAAGGCCGAGGGCTCGCCCGCCGAATCCGGGTTCTGGACCGCCGTGGAGAACGGCGATCTCGACGCGCTGACGGAAACCCTGGCCGTGGACGGCGAGCGCCCGTTCCGGGAAGTCCTGCCCGCGCTCGCGGCGTGGCGCGGGCGTGAGCGTGACGACTCCGTCGTGCGCGATTGGCGCTACCGGATCTCCTGGGTCCCGGTCACCGAGCCCGCCCGAGCGACGCTGGCGGGGACCTGGCTGCTGGTCGGCGCGTCGGCCGAGGTCGGGGCGACGCTGACCACGCACGGCGCCGAGGTGATCACCCTCGACGCCGACGGCCTCGACCGCGACCAGCTAGCCGCCGCGCTGCCGGACGCCGAACTCGCCGGAGTGGTGTCCGTGCTCGCCCTCGACAGGGCCGCGCACGCGGAATTCCCCGTGGTACCGCGCGGGGTGGCCGCCACCCTCACCTTGATCCAGGCACTGGGCGACGCCGGGATCGACGCCCCGCTGTGGGTGCTGACCCGCGGTGCCGCGGCCCTCGACGGCGAGGCCGTGGACGCGGCGCAGGCGCAGATCTGGGGCCTGGGCCGGGTGGCGGCGCTGGAGCATCCGGACCGGTGGGGCGGTCTCGTCGATCTTCCGTCCACGTGGGACGAACGGGCCGCGGCCCGGCTGTGCGCGGTGCTGTCCGGGATCGGCGAGGACCAGGTCGCCCTGCGTCCCCCGGGCGTGCTGGCCCGCAGGCTGGTCCATGCACCCCGGCCGTCGGGCACACGGACGCGGTGGCGGCCGCGCGGAAGGGTGCTGATCACCGGTGGCACCGGCGGTCTCGGCGGTCACGTGAGCCGCTGGCTGGCCGGGCGGTCCGCCCCCGGCGTGGTGCTCACCAGCCGCTCCGGCCCGGCCGCGCCCGAGGTCGCGGCGCTGGCCGCCGGAGTGGCCGCCGCGGGGTCCACTGTGGACATATTCGCCTGCGACATCGGCAACCGCGCCGACGTCGCCGGGCTGGTCGGCAGGATCCCAGACCTGTCCGCCGTTGTGCACGCCGCGGGCCTCGGCCAGGGCACCCCGGTCCTCGACACCAGCGTCGCCGAGCACGCTTCCGTCACCGAGGCCAAGGTCGCGGGCGCGGCGCACCTGGACGAGCTGACGGCGGACCGCGAGCTCGACGCGTTCGTCGTCTTCTCCTCCATCTCCGCGACCTGGGGAAGCAGCCTGCAGCCCGCCTACGCGGCCGGCAACGCGTTCCTCGACGCCCTCGCCGCCGACCGGCGGGCGCGCGGTCTCGCCGCCACCGCGGTCGCCTGGGGCCTGTGGGACGGCGGCGGCATGGGGACCGGCGAAGCGGGGGAGACGCTGCGCCGTCACGGCCTGCGCAAGATGGCCCCACGACACGCGATTCGCGCGCTGGCACAGATCCTCGACGACGGCGAGCACGCGATCACCGTCGCCGACGTCGACTGGAGCCGCTTCGCGGAGATGTTCGCCCTGCGTCGTCCGAGCCCGCTGCTCGGCGGTCTCCCCGAGGTCGAAGCGGCGCTGGCCGCCGCGCCCGGCGACTCGCCGGCGGGTGACACCGAGTTGGCCAGGCGGCTGGCCGGGCTGCCGCGGGCCGAGCAGGAGCGCCGGCTCACCGATCTGGTGCGCACCGAGGCCGCCGCCGTGCTGGGTCACGCCGACGCCGCCGCGATCGAGCCGGGCCGGGCGTTCAAGGATCTCGGCGTCGACTCGCTGACCTCGGTGGAACTGCGCAACCGGCTCGCCGCCGCGACCGGGCTGTCGCTGCCCGCGACGCTCGTGTTCGACTACCCGGCCTCGGCCGTGCTCGCCGCGCACCTGCGGGAGGAACTGCTCGGCGCCGACGCGGCGGCCGACGTCACCGCTCCGTCCACTGTGGATGACGAGCCGATCGCCATCGTCGGCATGGGCTGCCGTTATCCCGGCGGGGCGGGCAGTCCCGAGCAGTTCTGGGAGCTGATCGTCTCCGGCACCGACGCCGTCTCCGGCTTCCCCGCCGACCGCGGCTGGGACCTCGGGGAAGGACTGGATGACACGGCGTCGCCGTACGTCCGGCGCGGCGGTTTCGTCAACGAGGCCACCGAGTTCGATCCGGCGTTCTTCGGGATCTCGCCGCGTGAGGCGCTGGCCATGGACCCGCAGCAACGGCTCATGCTGGAAACCGCCTGGGAGGCGCTGGAGCGCTCCGGCATCGGCCCGGCATCGCTGCGTGGTTCGCGGACCGGGGTGTTCGCGGGCGCGTCGGCGTCCGGCTACGGCGAAACCCTCGCCGGGGTTTCCGGCGCCGAGGGCTACCTGCTGACCGGCAACGCGGGCAGCGTGATCTCCGGCCGCGTCGCCTACACGCTGGGGCTGGAGGGGCCCGCGATCACCGTCGACACGGCATGTTCCTCGTCGCTCGTGGCCCTGCACCTGGCGGCGCAGGCGCTGCGGTCGGGGGAATGCACGCTGGCGCTGGCCGGTGGCGTGGCGGTGATGGCCACGCCCGGCGCATACGCGGAGTTCTCGAAGCAACAGGGTCTCGCTTCGGACGGCCGGTGCAAGGCGTTCTCCGCGGCCGCCGACGGTATCGGCTGGGCCGAGGGCGCGGGTGTCGTCGTCCTGGAACGGCTTTCGGACGCCCAGCGCGACGGTCACGAAGTGCTGGCCGTGATCCGGGGCACCGCGACGAACCAGGACGGCGCGTCCAACGGTCTCGCCGCGCCGAACGGCCCGTCGCAGCAGCGGGTGATCCGTGCCGCGCTGGCGAACGCCGGTCTGTCCGCTTCGGACATCGATGCGGTGGAAGCACACGGAACGGGTACGCAGCTGGGTGACCCGATCGAGGCGCAGGCTTTGCTGGCCACGTATGGGCGGGATCGGGCCGAGCCCTTGTGGCTGGGGTCGGTGAAATCCAACATCGGGCACACGCAGACCGCGGCCGGGGTCGCCGGGGTGATCAAGATGGTCATGGCGCTCCGGTCGGGAACGCTGCCGCCCACCCTGCACGCGGAGGAGCCTTCCTCGCAGGTGGACTGGTCCGCCGGCGATATCCGCCTGCTGACCGAGGCCGTCGAGTGGCCCGCGGGCGAACGGCCACGCCGCGCGGGGGTGTCGGCCTTCGGGATCAGTGGCACCAACGCGCATGTGATCATCGAGGAGGCCCCGGCCGTCGAGGACACGCTCCGGGACGAACCGCGGACCCCGGCGGTCGTGTCCGGGCCGGTGGTGTGGCCGGTCTCGGCCCGCGGCGCGGAAGGACTGGCCGGGCAGGCCGGGCGCCTGCGCGAGCACGTCCTGGCACGTCAGGACCAGGCACCGCCGGACATCGCGTGGTCACTGGCCACCACCCGGGTGGCGTTCGAGCACCGCGCGGTGGTGCTCGGCGAGGATCGTGAGGAGCTGGCCGCCGGTCTGGCCGCGGTCGCCACGGGGCAGCCCGGAGCCGGGGCGATCGTGGGGACGGCGCCGTCTTCCCTGGGGCGGACGGTGTTCGTGTTCCCGGGCCAGGGGAGTCAGTGGGTCGGCATGGGCCGTGAATTGGCGTCGTGTTCGCCGGTGTTCGCGGCGCGGCTGGCGGAGTGTGCGTCGGCGTTGTCGTCCTTTGTGGACTGGTCGCTGGATGATGTGCTGGCGGGTAAGCATGGTTTTGAGGCGGCGGATGTTGTTCAGCCCGCGCTTTGGGCGGTGATGGTGTCGCTTGCCGAGGTCTGGCGTGCTGCCGGTGTTTCGCCGGACGCGGTGGTCGGTCACTCGCAGGGTGAGATCGCTGCGGCCGCGGTGGCGGGGATTCTGTCCCTTGAGGACGCTGCCCGCGTGGTTGCCTTGCGCTCCAAGGCTTTGCGGGTGCTCGCGGGCAAGGGCGGGATGATGTCGGTCGCCGAGCCCGCGGATGCGGTTCGGGAGCGGATTGCCTTGTGGGGTGATCGGTTGTCGCTGGCCGCGGTGAATGGTCCACTGTCGACAGTCGTTTCGGGAGAGCCCGGATCGTTGCGGGAACTTGCCGAGTCGTGTCCTGAGGTGCGGACGAAGGTCATCCCGGTGGATTACGCGTCGCACAGCGCGCAGGTGGATGCGTTGCGGGAGGAGATTCTGTCCGTTTTGGACGGTATTACGCCACGTGAGGCCGAGGTCCCGATGATTTCGGCGATGAGTGGCGAGATGCTGAGCGGTCCCGAAATGGATCCCGAGTACTGGTATGCGAGTTTGCGGGAGACGGTCGAGTTCGAACGGGCCATCCGCACGCTCGGCGAGAGCGGCCACGGGGTGTTCGTCGAGACCTCGCCACACCCGGTGCTCACGGCCGCGATCACCGACACGCTTGGCGATCCTGTCGTGGTCGGCACGTTGCGCCGGGACGAGGGCGGCGCCGAACGATTGCTGGCCTCCTTCGCCGAGGCATTCGTGCGGGGCGTGACCGTGGAGTGGGCGAAGGTACTCGGCGGCGGCCGGCGGGTGGCTCTGCCGACCTACGCCTTCCAGCGCGAGCGGTACTGGCCCGAACCCGCCGTCCCCGCGTCCGCCACGGCGGGGACCGGCGCCGAGGGCGGGTTCTGGGCCGCCGTCGAGACCGGTGACCTCACCGGTCTGGCCGGCACCCTCGCCGTCGACCCCCGCAGCCTCGGCGAGGTCGTCCCCGCGCTCGCGCGGTGGCGGCGGCGCGAGCGCGACGACTCGGCCGTGACGGACTGGCGCTACCACGTCACCTGGACCCCGGTCACCGAACCCGGCGCGGTCACGCTGTCCGGCACCTGGCTGCTGGTGGGCACCTCGGCCGAACTCGCCGCGGCCCTCACCGAACGCGGCGCCACCGTCGTCAGCGTCGACGCCGACGCCGACGGCGATCGCGAGCGGCTCGCGGCGTCCCTGCCGACCGGGATCGACGACCTGGCTGGCATCGTCTCGCAGGCCGTGGACGACACCCCGGACGCGGACTTCCCTGTCGTCCCGCACGGCGTCGCCGCCACCCTCACCTTGGTCCAGGCATTGGGCGACGCCAGGATCGACGCCCCGCTGTGGGTGGTGACCCGCGGCGCCGTCGCCACCGGACCCGGCGAGCCGGTGCACTCCCCGCAGCAGGCGCAGACCTGGGGCCTCGGCCGCGTCGTGGGCCT
Organism: Amycolatopsis sp. NPDC059021; assembly: GCF_042739895.1. NCBI lineage: Bacteria > Bacillati > Actinomycetota > Actinomycetes > Pseudonocardiales > Pseudonocardiaceae > Amycolatopsis > Amycolatopsis sp. NPDC059021. The sequence goes on along the minus strand of NZ_JBHYIQ010000009.1, from coordinate 143,011 downwards.
GGAACACCCGGACCGCTGGGGAGGTCTCGTCGATCTTCCGTCCACATGGGACGCACGGACCGCGGCCCGGTTGTGCGCGGTGCTGGCCGGACTCGGCGAGGACCAGGTGGCGCTTCGCCGGGCGGGCATCCTGGCCCGGCGGCTGGTCCGTGCCCCGCGGCCGCGCACGGGTACCCCCTGGGTGCCACGGGGCACGGTCCTGGTCACCGGTGGCACCGGCGCGGTCGGCGGGCACGTCGGCCGCTGGCTGGCCGGGCGCGCCGCGACCCGCACGGTGCTGGTCAGCCGTTCCGGCCCCGGCGCGGACGGCGTCACCGGGCTGGCCGCGGACCTGGCGGGCGGCGGCACCGCGGTGGACGTCGTCGCCTGCGACACCGCCGAGCGGGCCGAGGTCGCCGGTCTGCTGGACCGGATCGCCGCCACCGGCCCCGCGCTCTCGGCGGTCGTGCACGCCGCCGGGGTCGGCAGGGGCGGACCGGTCGCGGACACCACCGTCGCGCAGCTGGCCGAGGTCACCGCCGCGAAGGTGGCGGGCGCGGCGCATCTGGACGAGCTGACCGCCGGGCTCGACCTGGACGCGTTCGTGCTGTTCTCCTCCGGAGCCGCGACCTGGGGTAGCGGCCTGCAGCCCGGCTACGCGGCGGGCAACGCCTTTCTCGACGCACTGGCCGAGAGCCGCCGGGCCCGTGGCCGGGTGGCGACGTCGATCGCCTGGGGCCTGTGGGGTGGCGGCGGGCTCGGCGCGGGCGACACCGGCGATCGGCTGCGCCGGTTCGGCCTGCGCGTGATGGAACCCCGGCTGGCGGTCCGGGCGCTGGGCCAGGTGCTCGACGGCGGCGAAGCCGCGGTGACCGTCGCGGACATCGACTGGGCCACCTTCGCCCCGGCGTTCACCGCGCGGCGTCCCAGCCCGCTGCTGGAGGCGCTTCCCGAGGCGGGACAGGCGATCGCGGACACCGGCGCCGAGCCCGAGGGGCCGGGCACCGGGCTGGCCGCGCGACTGGCCGGGCAGCCCCGCGCCGAACAGGACCGGGTGCTGACCGACCTGGTCCGCGGCGAGGCGGCCGCCGTCCTCGGCTACGCCTCCGCCGACGCGCTGGAGCCGGGCCGGGCCTTCCGCGACCTCGGCTTCGACTCGCTGACCGCGGTCGATCTGCGCAACCGGCTCACCGCCGCGACCGGGCTCACCCTGCCCACCACGCTGGTCTTCGACCATCCGACTTCGGCCGTGCTCGCCGCGTACCTGCGGGCCGAGATCCTGGGCGAGAGGGACGGGGACACCCCGCCGGTGTTCACCGACCTCGACCGGCTGGAGGCCACACTCGCCGGTATCCCCGGCGACAGCGAACTGCGTGCCGACATCACCGCACGCCTGCGGACCGCGCTGTCGAAATGGCTGGGCGGCGGGGAAACCGCGCCGGACGAGACCGTGACCGGGCGCCTGGAGTCGGCGGACGCCGACGAGGTCCTGGACTTCATCAACAACGAACTGGGGATGTCGTGATGACCCGGCCCGGCCTGCGAAGCGAAGGAGCCATGACCGCGCTGCGGACGTCGAGGAGGACCAGTCATGGCGGATGACCAGAAGCTGCTCGGCGCGCTGAAGAAGCTCGCCGCCGATCTCTACCGGACCCGCGAGCGGGTCGAGCAGCTCGAATCCGGCGAGCGCGAGCCGATCGCCATCGTCGGCATGGGCTGCCGCTACCCGGGCGGGGTGCGGACCCCGGAACAGCTCTGGGATCTCGTGATCGCGGGCACCGACGCGGTGTCCGGCTTCCCCCAGGACCGCGGCTGGGACGACGCGGGCTCCTCCTACGCCCGGCAGGGCGGGTTCGTCTATGACGCGGCGGAGTTCGATGCGGGGTTCTTCGGGATTTCTCCGCGTGAGGCGTTGGCGATGGATCCGCAGCAGCGGTTGCTGCTGGAGGTTTCGTGGGAGGCGCTGGAGCGTGCCGGGATCGATCCCGCGTCGCTGAAGGGTTCCCGGACCGGGGTGTTCGCCGGGGCTTCCTCGTCCGGTTACGAGGCCAACCTCGCCGGCGTCGACGCGGGCGAGGGCTATCTGTTGACCGGCAACGCGATCAGCGTAATCTCGGGCCGCGTTTCCTACACCCTCGGCCTCGAAGGCCCGGCCGTCACGGTGGACACCGCGTGCTCCTCGTCGCTGGTCGCACTGCATCTCGCGGTACAGGCGCTGCGGACGGGGGAGTGCTCGCTGGCGCTGGCCGGTGGCGTGGCGGTGCTGTCCACCCCCGGCTCGTTCCTCGAGTTCTCCAAGCAGCAGGGCATGGCCGCCGACGGCCGGTGCAAGGCGTTCGCCGCGGGCGCGGACGGTATCGGCTGGGGTGAGGGTGCCGGCATGGTCGTGCTGGAGCGGCTGTCCGACGCGCGCCGCCACGGCCACCGCGTCCTCGCCGTCATCCGCGGCATAGCCACGAACCAGGACGGCGCGTCCAACGGCCTTGCCGCGCCGAACGGCCCTTCGCAGCAACGGGTCATCCGCGCCGCACTCGCCGACGCTCGTCTGTCCACTTCGGACGTCGATGCGGTGGAGGCGCACGGCACCGGGACCTCGCTCGGCGACCCCATCGAGGCGCAGGCGCTGCTGGCGACCTACGGACAGGATCGGGCCGAGCCGTTGTGGCTGGGTTCGGTGAAGTCGAACATCGGGCACACACAGACCGCGGCCGGAGTGGCCGGGGTGCTCAAGATGACGCTCGCCATCCGCAACGGCATACTGCCGCCCACCCTGCACGCCGCCGAGCCGTCGCCCCACGTGGACTGGTCCTCGGGCAACGTGAAGCTGCTGCGGGAGCCGGCTTCCTGGCCGGCCGCCGGGCGTCCCCGCCGGGCCGGGGTGTCGGCGTTCGGGATCAGCGGCACCAATGTCCACCTGGTCCTCGAAGAGCCGGAGGCCGCGCCGGCGGCGGAGCCGGAGGAATCCGGCGAGCCCCGGGTGCCGGTGGTGGCCGCCGAGGTACCGGTGTGGCCGGTGTCGGGGCGTTCGGCAGGCGCGCTCGCGGCGCAGGCGGGCCGGTTGCGGGAGTTCGTGCTGTCCCGGCCCGAACTGTCTGATTCGGACGTCGGGTTCTCGCTGGCGACGACGCGGTCGGTGTTCGAGCACCGTGCGGTGGTCCTCGGCACGGGACGCGGGGAGCTGGCCGCCGGTCTCGCCGCGGTCGCGACGAACCAGGCCGTGGCTTCCGTGGTGACCGGCGCGGTACCGCCGGGCGGGATGGGCCGGACGGTGTTCGTGTTTCCCGGTCAGGGGAGTCAGTGGGTGGGCATGGGCCGTGAGCTGGCGGAGGTTTCGCCGGTGTTCGCGGCGAGGTTGGCCGAGTGTGGTGTGGCGTTGTCGTCCTTTGTGGACTGGTCGCTGGATGATGTGCTGGACGGCAAGTACGGCTTTGAGGCGGCGGATGTTGTTCAGCCTGCGCTTTGGGCTGTGATGGTGTCGCTGGCTGAGGTGTGGCGTGCTGCTGGTGTTTCGCCGGATGCGGTGGTGGGTCACTCGCAGGGTGAGATTGCCGCGGCTGTAGTTGCCGGGATTCTGTCGCTTGAGGACGCTGCTCGTGTGGTTGCGTTGCGCTCCAAGGCGTTGCGGGTGCTCGCGGGCAAGGGTGGGATGATGTCGGTCGCCGAGCCCGCGGCCGCGGTTCGGGATCGGATCGTCGCGTGGGGTGATCGACTGTCGCTTGCCGCGGTGAACGGTCCACTGTCGACAGTCGTCTCGGGAGATCCCGGATCGTTGCGGGAACTTGCCGAGTCGTGCCCTGAGGTGCGCACCAAGTTCGTCGCGGTGGACTACGCCTCGCACAGTGCGCAGGTGGATGCTCTGCGGGAGGAGATTCTGTCCGTTTTGGACGGTATCGCGCCGCGCGAGGCCGAGGTCCCGATGATCTCGACCAGGAGTGGCGAGATGGTGTCCGGTCCGGAGCTGGATCCGGCGTATTGGTACGCGAGTTTGCGGGAGACGGTCGAGTTCGAGCGGGCTGTCCGCACGCTGGGGGAGAGCGGCCATGGGGTGTTCATCGAGACGTCCCCGCACGCGGTGCTGACCGCGGCGATCACCGACACGCTCGACGAGCCGGTCGCGGTCGGTACGCTGCGCCGCGACGAAGGCGGCGCCGAACGGTTGCTGACGTCGTTCGCCGAGGCCTACGTCCGTGGCGTCGGCGTCGACTGGGCCGGCGTGCTGAAGACCGGTGAGACCGTCGAGCTGCCCACCTACGCCTTCCAGCGGCAGCGGTTCTGGCCGCAGCCCCCGCTCGCCGACCGGCCGGTCGAGAAGACCGCCGAATCCGGCTTCTGGAACGCCGTCGAGAACGGCAACCTGCGCGAACTGGCCGAAACCCTGGAGGTCGACGACGCTTCGCTGGGCGAGGTGCTTCCCGCGCTGATCTCCTGGCGCCGCCGGGAACGCGACGACTCGGCCGTGGCGAACTGGCGTTACCGGATCTCCTGGGCCCCGATCACCGAACCCGGGACCGTCGCGCTCACGGGCACCTGGCTCCTCGTCGGCGAACGCGCCGAGACCGCGGACTGCGCGCGAGCGCTGGCCGGCCGAGGCGCGCGGGTCGTCACGCTCGAAACCGGTGAAACCGACCGCGCGTCCTTGGCGGTGGCACTGAGCGAAGCCGGCGGGACACCGGCCGGCATCGTTTCCCTGCTGGCGCTGGACGAGACGCCGCTGCCGGACTTCCCGGTCGTGGGGCGGGGCGCCCCGGGGCCACACGCGCCCGTCCAGCGCCGGGGGGGCGCCGGGGGGGTGGCGCCGCGCGGGGGGGTGTGGC